>NZ_JACJFU010000017.1:0-54637 GCF_014164635.1 Paracoccus sp. MC1854
TGAAGGGCTCATGGAACGCCCATTCCTCGTCCGACATCAGGTCTCGTGCCAAGCTGGTCTCCATCGCAGATACCGGCTTGAATCACGATCAGCGCGCCATGAGAATCCCTTTTGTCAACAGGACCTAAGATATAATCGATTGGATTATTTCCGTGCTTTGGATCAAGCGCGATTATCTCATCTACATCCGTGTAGATGACCCGATCGAACATAAGTGTCAGACCAGAAGCCAAACTGGACAACATCTTCCACCTGCTGACCTCAGAGCCGGCGTGCATTGGCGGTCGGGCGATCCTGATCGTATTGCAGTCACTCGCCATCTGTTCGTAGTGTCCATAATCCGCATGGATCAAAACGTAGAGATTACTGCGGGGAACAAATTTTTCCCAGTAAGAAAGCCAGATTTTCAGGTAAATGTCGTCATCATAGACCATTGTCAGAATGGCAACAGACTTCATGGCGGACTAACCTCTGCAACTCACGCGGATGGCGCTGTGTATCGCTGGTGAAAGGTCAGGTTTGAAAATGCCTGTTTCAGCGATGCTTCATAGATCGAGTTATTCTTGAAATAGGAATTGGCGTAAAGATGAACCCGCCGTCCCATCATCGCGGCGGCAATCGAAATATGCAGGCGGTTGGTATGTATCGTCCCGAACCGGGCGATGGCATCCAGGAAACCCGACATCGGTGTGCTCTCTTTGCCCTCTGTCGAGATGTCACGATTGCCCTCGGGGACAGGCATGTCCTCGATCTTTTCCACATCGCCGCGGAAGAAATATCCTACGCCTGAACCATTGCCGGATGTCGCGATCCGCCCAAGGCTGAGCGCCATGTCGTGGCAGAAGATTGACCGAGGAGCGAACTTTTTCGATCCGCTTTCATCCCGGCGGAAAAGGATATCCGTTCGCCGGAATCCCAGTCTTCTTCGCGGAACTGCAAAAGTATGAGGCAGAACCAGCATCCGTTCTGATCGCTCAATCAGTGCGGGTATCTTTTTATGCATCCGATATTTATCCAGAAACGCTCCTCCGCCGCTGTAAACCATTCGAACCTTCGAACTGGATGATAGTTGACGCAGGTCATCGGGCGACATCGTCATGGCGCGCGCTACAGGAACACTCACATACCGAAAGGCATTGTGCCGGAAGAATTGCTCTGTTGCATATCGGATCAGCCCGTCGCCCCAATTCCCCTTGTTGACGACGAAGATGAAGGACTCGTCTTCCGCAAATTCTCGAAGGGTTTCCTCAAGCCTGATGAACTCGATGGACCCGGCAAGGCCTGCCGGCTGAAGATGATCACAATGTTGCACTTGCGTTCTCCGTTTGCTGGGGCGGTGCCCGTGCCCCGCCTGTTGCGTTCGGTTTCCCAACTGAAACCCGCGCAGACATCCCGAAAACAACGCCAACTCTGCAACATCACCGTGGCGACCCCGGGAGGGCTCGAACCCCCAACCTTGGACTTAGAAGGTCCCTGCTCTATCCAGTTGAGCTACGGGGCCGCGCCCGTTGTGATTGCGGCAAAGCCCGCCCCGGTGCAAGGGGGCGAGGTTGCGTCAGACCTCGCTGGTCATGAAAACGCTGTTCGGGTCGGGGGCGTAGCCCGCGAACGGTGCGCATTCGGTGAAGCCCGCGCGGGCGTAAAGGACGCGCGCCGGGCCGAAGCTGTCCTGAGTTCCGGTTTCCAGCGATACGCGCCGGTAGTCCCTTGCTTTCGCTTGGTCGATCAGTGCCTGCAGCAACCGGCGGGCGTGCCCCTCTCCCCGCTGCTCGGAGAGGATGTGCATGGACTTGATCTCGCCATGATCCGGCGCGATCCGCTTCAGTGCACCCATGCCCACTGGCGCGCCCTCTGCCCGCAGCACAAGGAAGTCGATCAAGGGCGAGACAAGATCCTGGCGCGGCAGCATGTGGATCGACTCGGGCGGGGTGTCGGCGTGCATCGCCTGAACGTGGCGGGCGAACAGAAGATCCAGATCGGAAGAAAGCGGGCTTTCCATCGCAATGGTCACGCCTGTCATGGCCTGCAGCGCAACGGGAACTGGACGCGGATCGCTGCCCTGTTTGTTCATGTCAATGAACAGGGCCCAGCGCCGACCCTTGCCCGGCAGACGCATCCACCTTCCGCCTGCGGCAACCCCGGCACGATTTTCCGGTCAATGCGTCCACGGCGCCTTGCGGTCCGTGGCGAAGTTTTCACCATAGCCACGCGGGCGGATGTTGTGGGCGCGGGGTTTCGGCTCGGTCACGATATATTCCAGCCCCTTGGCCTTGGCGTAAGCCTCGGCCTCGGCGCGGCTGTCAAAGCGCAGGCGGATCTGCGACTGGGTGTCATCGGAACTCGTCCAGCCCATCAGCGGGTCCAGGTCCGGCCGGTCGGAATGAGAGAATTCGAGCACCCATTCCTTGGTGCGGGCAACACCGGACTGCATGGCGTTGCGGGCGGGCTTGTAGATGCGGACGCGCATGGCGGAACCCCTTGGCGGCTGAAGACGGGCCGGCCTCTTGTGGCGCAGGCGGCGCCGACGATCAAGCGCCACTGTCCGGCAAGGGCGAAACAGGGGGGAACGGCTGCCGCCCTCGGGCGTTGACGCCAGGCAAGGACAGACAGGAGTGCCCTCGATGACCCGATCCCTTAACGCGACACGTGTTCTGCCCCAGCCTCATGCCCTCGGCGCCCTGCTGCTGGGCGCGGCTCTGGTGCTGGCCCCGCATCCAGGCCATACGCAGGATTCGGCACCTGCCGCGGCAGATGCCCAGCCCGCGCAGGCGGCGCCGGTCGAGAATGCCTCTCCGGCAGCAACAGGCGCGGATCAGCCGGATGCGCCCGCAGCAGGCGATGCCACGGCAGCGGCAGGTGGCGAGCAGTTCCGCCAGGCAGGCGGCGTTCTTCGCAATGGCGAAGGAGCGGATGTCGGCAGCGTCCTGATCACCGAAACCACCTCGGGCGTGATGCATTTCGTGCTGGACATCAGCGAGGGCGCGGTGTCCGCCGCACAGCACGGGCTGCATATCCATGAGGCCGGCCTGTGCGAAGGCCCCACCTTTGAAAGCGCCGGCGGCCATATGGCAGGCGACCGGGAACATGGCGTCCATTCGGCGAACGGCCCGCATCCGGGCGACCTTCCGAACATCACGATGGGGACGGCAGGCGCGCTGCATGTCGAGTATTTCCTGCCCGGTATCCTGATGGATCAAATCCTCGATGAGGATGGTTCGGCCGTGATGATCCATTCCGATGTGGACGATTACACGAGCCAGCCTGCCGGCAACGCGGGCGACCGCATCGCCTGCGCGGTTCTCGAACTGTCAAGCTGAACCACGCCTGCAGCAGCATGGGGCCGCCCGCGACAGGGCGGCCTTTTCCTTGAAAACGGGCACTTTCCGCACCACCTAACGGCATCCTTCGCACCACCTTCCCTCAAGGATCGTCATGGCCCATAACAACACCAACGCTCCCATGCCGATGCTGCTGCAGCCCGAGCGGCGGGTGAAGCTGGAAGGCGGCAAGCACTTCGTCATGCACAGCGAGTTCTCGCCGGCCGGCGACCAGCCCGGCGCCATCGCCGAACTGGCCCGGGGGGTGCGTGAGGGCGAGCGCGATCAGGTGCTGCTTGGCGCGACCGGCACCGGCAAGACCTACACCATGGCCAAGGTGATCGAGGAAACGCAGCGCCCTGCCATCATCCTGGCACCGAACAAGACGCTGGCCGCGCAGCTTTACGGCGAATTCAAGGGCTTCTTCCCCGATAATGCGGTGGAATATTTCGTCAGCTATTACGACTACTACCAGCCCGAAGCCTATGTCCCGCGGTCGGATACCTATATCGAGAAAGAATCGCAGATCAACGAGGCGATTGACCGGATGCGCCACTCGGCGACCCGGGCACTGCTGGAACGAGACGATGTGATCATCGTGGCCTCGGTGTCCTGCATCTACGGCATCGGCTCGGTCGAGACCTATTCGGCGATGACGCAGGACATGGTCGTGGGGCAAAGCTACGACCAGCGCGCTTTCATCAACGAACTGGTGGCGCAGCAATACAAGCGCCTGGACACGGCCTTCCAGCGCGGCGCCTTCCGGGTGCGCGGCGACGTGGTCGAGGTCTGGCCCGCGCACCTCGACGACCGCGCCTGGCGATTCAGCTTCTTCGGCAACGAGCTTGAGGCCATTGTCGAGTTCGACCCGCTGACCGGCGCCCGCGATGGCGACTACAAGCAGATCCGCATCTATGCCAACAGCCACTATGTCACGCCTCGGCCGACCTTGCAGCAGGCCAGCAAGGGGATACGAGCGGAACTTCAGATGCGGCTGAAGCAACTGACCGACGAGGGCAAGCTGCTGGAAGCCCAGCGGCTGGAACAGCGCACCAACTTCGACCTAGAGATGCTGGAGGCCACTGGCGTCTGCAACGGCATCGAGAACTACAGCCGCTACCTGACCGGCCGCGCGCCGGGCGAGCCTCCGCCCACGCTGTTCGAGTTCATCCCCGACAACGCCATCGTCTTCGCCGATGAATCCCACGTCAGCGTGCCGCAGATCGGGGGCATGTATCGCGGCGACTTCCGGCGCAAGTTCACGCTGGCGGAACACGGTTTCCGCTTGCCCAGTTGCATGGACAACCGCCCCCTGAAGTTCGAGGAATGGGATGCCATGCGCCCGCAGTCGGTCTTCGTCTCGGCCACCCCCAGCCAATGGGAAATGGATCAGGCCGGCGGCGTCTTTGCCGAGCAGGTGATCCGCCCGACCGGTCTTCTGGACCCTGTGATCGAGATCCGCCCCGTCGAGACGCAGGTGGACGACCTGCTGGACGAGGTCCGGCTGGTTGCAAAACAAGGCTATCGCACGCTGGTCACGACCCTGACCAAGCGCATGGCCGAGGACCTGACCGAATACCTGCACGAACAGGGCATCCGCGTCCGCTACATGCATTCCGACATCGACACGATCGAGCGGATCGAGATCCTGCGCGACCTGCGCCTTGGCGCTTATGATGTTCTGGTGGGCATCAACCTGCTGCGCGAAGGCCTTGATATTCCTGAATGCGGCCTCGTCGCGATCCTCGATGCCGACAAGGAAGGGTTCCTGCGGTCCGAAACCTCGCTGATTCAGACCATCGGCCGAGCCGCCCGGAACGTGGACGGGCGGGTCATCATGTATGCCGATCGCATCACCGGCAGCATGGAACGCGCGATGCGGGAAACCGAACGCCGCCGTGCCAAGCAGCAGGCCTATAACGAGGCGCATGGCATCACCCCGACAACCGTCCGCAAGAACGTCGATGACGTGCTGGCCGGGCTGTGGCAGGGCGACACTGACCAGTCGCGGATCACGACAAAGATCGACAAGCCCCTGGTCGGCGCCAACCTGCAGGCGCATCTGGACGCCCTGCGGACGCAGATGCGCAAGGCCGCCGAAAATCTCGAGTTCGAGGAAGCCGCCCGCCTGCGTGACGAGGTCAAGCGGCTGGAGGCGGTCGAACTGGTGGTGGCCGACGATCCCTTGGCTCGGCAGACGGCGGTCGAGGAAGCAGCCGAGGCCGCTGTCCGTTCGCAGGGCCGCTCGACCGCCGGTCGCGCAGGCCAGCGCGGAGGCAACAAGCGCAGCAAGCGGCGGCATTGAAAAGCCGCTGCTGAACTGATCAAGGGCAGGCTGTCTGCATCGTGGGTCTTGCGACCGCTGCCCTCTGGAAAGGCTTCAGCGCCGCGCCATGAAAGAGCCGCGGTTGGGTGTCGGGTCGGGGATGTCCTCGATCATGGTGAACCTGCACTCCTCCAGCATGTCGCGCACGCAGGCGCGGGTCGGAAACCATTTTCGGACATGGTGGACGCCCTCGGCCGGCGGCTTGAAGTAGAGAAAGCTTTCCTCGCCCTCGTGCAGCGTCGTTTCCAGCCACAGCAGGTCCGACGCGCGGGAGATGATCTCAAGGTCGTGGAAGGGATGGCGCAGGTGGTAAAGCAGCCCCAGCGCCAGCACCGCGTCATAGCGTTCGCCGGGCTGGATGGCGGTCACATTTCCGATCCGGGTCCAGATCCGGTCCTGCAGACCCGTGACCTGCGCCGCAAAGCGCAGCCGCCGGATCATCGCGCCCCAGAAATCCTGCGCCAGCACGAAGGCGCCCCTGCGCGCCATCTCCAGCGCAAAGAACCCCTCGGCCGAGCCGAGGTCCAGCACCCGCATCCCGGTCATGTCCTGCGGCAGCACGTCTTCGTAAACCTGCCAGCGCCGCAGCGGATGATCGACGGGCTGAGGTCCGGCCGAGGGTGCGATCCCGCGCGTGGACAGGCCGGGCGCAAGATCGATGTTGTGAAACCACGGTCCCAGCGCGACGACCTGTTCGCGCAAGGCATCGGGGGCAAGCGGCGTGGCCAGTGGCTCGATGGGCGTGGCACCGGAAATGCCGCTGAAATCTGCCGTTTCGGCCATCATGTCCCCTTTCCACTGCCGGGCTGGTTCTTGATCGGCAGCATCAGGCCGTCAACTGCGGCTCGGACCGCCGATGGTTGCTGCGCCCTCGATCCCGGCATGGGCCATGACCTCATCCGCCAGCACCGCCATCTCGTCGCGCGCCGGACCGGACGGCCCCTCGGCCACGGCGCTGCCGTGCCCGAGCGTCTCGGCATAGGCCACGCGGTTCGCGATCTCGGCGCGGGCCACGTCCACCCCAAGCGCCGCCGCACCTGCAGCCACTTCGGCCCCCAGCCGGGTGTTCGGCCGGGTGCGGTTCAGCACGATCAGCACCGGCCGTTTTTCCCGGTCGGCAAGGTCCAGCACGCCTTCCGTCGCCCACAGGTCCACCTGGCTGGAAGCCACCGGCACCAAGATCAGGTCGGCCACCCGCAGCGCCGGGCGCAGGTCGCTTTCGATCTTCGGCGGCGTGTCGATCAGCACCACGTCAAAGCGCCGCTTCAGCTTCTCGCTTTCATAGCTTGCCCCCCAGGCCGACGAGGTCGAGAACTCCAGCCCCGCATCCTCGCCGATGCGGTTCAGCCGTTCCATGAACCAGCGCCCGAGGCTGCCCTGCGGATCGGTGTCCAGCACCGCGACCGAAAAGCCCTTGCGGCGCAGCGCCACGGCAAGGTTCACCGTCAGCGTGGTCTTGCCCGAGCCGCCCTTCTGCTGAGCGACGGTGATGATGCGTCCCGCCATGTCGTTCCTGTTTCCCGCCGCCGATAGAAATGCGTTGCATGCAGCCCGCCGAAGGGCAAGCCCGGCGCGCTTGCATCGGCGCCGCCGGAATGATCTTCGTGCAGGCGCAAATCTTGGGACTGGGCCGGATGATCCCCGTATTCGATGGACATAACGATTTCCTGCAGCGCGCCGTGGCCGCTGGAACCGATGCCGCCCGGCTGTGGCAGGAAGGGGACGGCACTGGCCACATGGACCTGCCGCGGCTGCGGCAGGGTGGCATGGCCGGCGGCTTCTTCGCCATGTGGGTGCCCGACGCCCAGACCGGGGACATAGCCGAACTGCTGCGCCAGAAGGAAAACCCGCCCTTCGACCTGCCCCTGCCGCCCCAGGTCGCCTGCGACGCGGCCCTGCCGCTGGCCTTCGCGCAGGCCGCGGCGCTGTTCGGGCTGGAACGCACGGGCACGCTGTCGATCTGCCGCAGCGCCGCCGACATCCGCGCAGCGATGGATGCAGGCCGCGTCGCCGCGATCCTGCACATGGAAGGGGCCGAGCCGCTGGCCGACCTTGATGCGCTGCACCTGTGGCACGCGATGGGGCTGCGCTCGATGGGGTTCGTCTGGTCGCGGCCGACGGCCTACGGGCATGGCGTGCCCTTCGCCTTCCCCTCGGCCCCCGATCGTGGCGAGGGGTTGACAGAACGTGGCCGAGCCCTGGTGCGCGAATGCAACGCGCTGCGGATCATGATCGACCTGTCGCACCTGAACGAGAAGGGCTGCGACGACGTGGCGCGGCTGACCGACGCGCCGCTGGTCGCCACCCATTCGGGCGCCCATGCGATCTGCCCCAGTTCCCGCAACCTGACCAACCGGCAGTTGCGCCAGATCGCCGATACCGGCGGCGTGGTGGGGCTGAACTTCAACACCGGCTTCCTTGCCCCCGACGGCCGGCGGGAACAGTTCCGCGGCTTCGACATCCTGCTGCGCCATCTCGACCATATGCTGGCAATCCTGGGCGAGGACGGCGTGGCGCTGGGTTCCGATTTCGACGGCGCGGTGATGCCGGCGGACCTGCCCGACGCGGCCGCGCTGCCCCGGCTGACTGACGCCATGCTGGCGCATGGCTATGGCCGCGACCTGGTTGAGAAGATCGCCTGGCGGAACTGGCTGTCGGTGCTGGAACGCAGCTGGGGCGGGTAAGCTGGTGCCGGCTGAGGGATTTGAACCCCCGACCCCCTGATTACAAATCAGACGCTCTACCACTGAGCTAAGCCGGCATGACGCCGGAATACGCGCCCGTCGCGGGTGGCGCAAGCACCACGCCCCCGCAACCCCGCCCAAGTTTTTCCATGACAATCCCGGCCGGCCCCTTGACCCCGCGCCCGCGCAGGGCGACGGGACGGCCAGCAGCAGGACGAGGGTTCTTCCATGCAGGTCGCGATCCATTTCGGCACCCACGGCACCGAGCCCGAGCGGATGATCCGCACGCTGATGGAAAACCGCGACTGGCTGCTCGCCAATGGCGTCGAGGTGGTGCCGCCCGGCCGCTACAAGGGCGTTCTGGACGAGGCGCTGAACTCGCTGAAAGGCGGCGATGCGCCGGCCGAGATGGAGGAGGTCATCTACGACGCGATGCTGGAATCCGAAAGCGCGCAGAGGATGGTGATCTCGCAGGCCTCGCTGATCGGGGCGCCGGTGCGCTGCCTCAGCGAAAAAGGGCTGTTTCCACAGGCGGGCACCCGGATGCGGGCAGTGGCCGGCCTGTTCCCCTCGGCCGAGGTCGAGGTGTCGCTGGCGATCCAGAACCCCGCGCTGCAGATCCCGCATCTCGCCTCGCGCGTGCCGGATGGCTCGGTCGAACGCCTGCTGAAAGGCTGCGACCCCCGCCAGTTGCGCTGGGGTCCCGCAATGCAGCGCATCATCGAGGCGATGCAGGGCCGGCGCGTGATCGTCTGGTGCTACGAGGACACCCCCCTGATCTGGCCCGAGGTGGTGCGGCGCATCGCCCGGATGCCCGCGGACGTGCCCCTGAAATCCGGCCTCGCCGTCCTGGGCGACCTGCTGCCGCCCGAGGGGATGGCGGACCTGAAGGAGGCCATGACCCGCGCCGCCCCGCTGACCGTCGAGGCGCGGCGCCGGATCTTCGCCGAGATGCTGGGCCGCCACGCCCGCGCCGACCTGGTGCGCGAAACCGTCACCGTCCCCGGCTGGACGCAGGACCTGGTGGACGAGATCACCGACGCCTATGAGGAAGACGTCGGCCGCATCGCCGCCCTGCCGGGGGTGGAGTTCCTGAGCCCCTGAGGCCGCAAGAAGGCTGCGCTGCGCCTTGCGTCACCGCTGGCCTATTCTTCGCCGTCTTTGATAACGCTGCTGCGTGCCGCATGATCGGTGACAAGCTCGGCTGGAGGCCGACCTGCCAGACATCCATCGGCTTCCAGATGCCGCCCTCTGGGAATCAGCGGGTGAGCGGCAGTTCCGGCCTGCCCGGTCCGCTCACATCCCCAAAGCGGATTTGTACATTTCCAGGATCGCCTCTTCCTCGGCCACGTCGTCCTTGTCGCGTTTGCGCAGGGCCACGATCTTGCGCATCACCTTGGTGTCGTAGCCGCGTGCCTTGGCCTCGGCCATCAGTTCCTTCTGGCGCTCGGCCACGTCGTTCTTCTCGGCGTCGAGCTGCTCGTATTGCTCGATGAACTGGCGCAGCTCTCCGGCTGCGATGCCATAGGCCTGATCGTCGCTCATGTCGCTGTCCTTCGCCGCGGAAATGAGGCGCTGCAATAGGCCGTCTTGCCGGGACGCGCAATCGCCGCTAGGCCCGGAAGCGACTGGTTGACGGAGGCCGCATGACCATCCACGACATCCTGATCTGGTGCGGCGCGGCGCTGACCACCGCAGGTCTGGCGGGCATCGTCTGGTGCATCGTCGCCGTGGCACGGGCAAAGCGCATGGGCGGGGATGACGCCGCCATGCGGGCCACCATGCATCGTGTGGTGGCGGTGAACATGGGCGCGCTCGCGGCCTCGATGCTGGGGCTGATGGCGGTAGTCCTCGGGATCATGCTGCGCTGAGGGACGGTCATGCGGGTGCTGATCCAGCGGGTGAGCGAGGCAGAAGTCACCGTCGATGGCCGGTCCGTCGGCCGGATCGGTCCCGGGCTTCTGCTGCTCGTCTGCGCGATGCAGGGTGACGACCAGGCAGCGGCCGAACGCCTTGCCGGCCGGGTGGCGCGCCTGCGGATATTCCGCGACGATCAGGGCCGGATGAACCGGTCCGTGCAGGATACCGGCGGCGCGGTTCTGGTTGTCAGCCAGTTCACGCTTGCCGCCGACACGCGCAGCGGGAACCGCCCCGGCTTCTCGACCGCCGCACCGCCAGAGGAAGGCAAGCGCCTGTATCTGGCCTTTGCCGAGGCGCTGAGGGCGCTGGACCTGCCCGTCGAGACAGGCGAGTTCGGCGCCGACATGAAAGTGGCGCTGGTCAATGACGGACCCGTGACGATCTGGATGGATAACGGGTGATCCCGCGCTGCCGATGGCCGGGTATCCTACGGGATGACCCTGATGATGCAGCCGCCACCCGGAAGAACTGAGATCACGCGCAGAAGGTCCGTCCTTATGCCGGTCTGACATCGATCCGCGCAATGGCGCGTCGGAGAAACGATCCCTACGGCTGCTGCTCGCACGTCGCGCCTTGGCCCTGTCAGCGGCGGGCCACGACATCGCGGAACCCGGCGCGGCCGAGGCGGTCGATAATTCGCACGATCGCCTCGCGGCCGTCGAGCGGCCCGACAAGGATCATTTGCTGCCCTCGCCCTGCATCCCGCGAACGCGCTACCGGCAGGCCCAGCCCGGCAAGCTTCCTCGCCATGCGATTCGCTTCTTCCGTTTCGCTGAAAACCCCGACCTGCAGATAGCGCGCTCCCGGAGGGATCATTCCCCGAGACGCCCGGGGCAGCGATGGGGTCGGGCGAGCCTTGGTTGCGGCAGAGTCCACGCTGACGATCTGTCTGCCAGGCTGCCGGGTGCCGCGTTCAGCCCGCTCGTCGGTCGCGATCCGACGCGCAGCCGGCTTGGCTTCCGACACCTGGCGCCCCGGCGGCGCGGCAGACAAGGCAGTTCCCGATCCGCATAATCCCAAGCCGGCAGCACCCGTGTCATGCGCCGGCTTGCCGATCAGGGCACAAAGCCGGTCGGTGTGGTTCGCACGGGTCATGCCAGCGGCCAAGCCGGGCGCACGGGCCATCATTTTGCCCAGTTCGCCTTGCGTTCCGCCTTCGTCGGCCATTGCCAACCGCGGGGGAATGGCGGCGCCATGATCGGCACCGACTCTGGCAAGGTCCGCCCCGGAAGTTGCCAGATCATCCTGCGTTCCCGGAACCTGCAGCAACTCGCCCGCCTGCAGGTTCGGAATGATCGCTTCGGCAAACTCGCGGTGGATTCTTTCCGCTGCCGGCTCATCAGGTTTGGGGAACAGCGCCCCCTCGTTGCCGAAAGCGGTGCGCCTTGCGGACAGTGTCGGGGGAAAGCCGCAAAGTGGCGCGCCATCGGGATCCGCCCGCACAAGCCATCCGCCGTCCGCCCGCTTGAAGACGCAGCCCGCCGAGTCGATATACTGTTCCGCCGTGAAATCCGGGGGCGGGATCTCGGCCGGCTGCCGCACCGTCAGGGCCAGTGAGGCACCAAGGGCGGAGGTTGCAGTCGCAGGCGTTTCCGCATGAACCGGCAGGGCAATCCCTGCCAATCCGGCCAGCGCCGAGGCCGCCGCAAGCAGCAAAGAGAAACCCGTGACAGCCATGACCGGCCCCTTGATTCGGTTCGTGCGGAGCCGGGTCTATCCCGGGATGCTCTAAGGACCGGTTAACGCCCTACTTGGTGCCGAACATCCGGTCCCCCGCGTCGCCCAGTCCCGGCACGATGTAGCCGTGCTCGTCCAGTCTTTCGTCGAGCGCCGCGGTATAGACCGGCACGTCGGGATGGGCTTCCAGCATCCGCCGGACTCCCTCGGGGGCGGCCAGCAGGCAGAGGAAGCGGATGTTCTTCGCGCCTCGCGCCTTCAGCAGGTCGATGCTGGCCACCGCGCTGTTCCCCGTGGCCAGCATCGGGTCCACCACGATCACCATCCGCGCATCAAGATCGCCCGGAACCTTGCAGTAATACTGCACCGGCTGCAGCGTGTCTGGGTCTCGATAGAGGCCGAGGAACCCCACCCGCGCCGCCGGGATCAGTTCGAGGATGCCGTCCAGAAGCCCGTTCCCCGCCCGCAGGATCGAGATCAGCGCGAGCTTCTTTCCTTCCAGAATCGGCGCGTCCATCTCGCAGATCGGGGTCTGGATGCGGGCGGTCGTCACCTCAAGTTCGCGCGTGACCTCGTAGGCCAGAAGCAGGCTGATCTCGCGCAGGAGCCGCCGGAAGCTGTTGGTCGATGTCTCGTGCTTGCGCATGATCGTCAGCTTGTGCTGGACCAGCGGGTGATCGACGAGCGTGAGGTTGGGGAACTGGGTCATCGGGCAGCGTCCGCGTTCAGGGATCGGTAGGGATGTCGTGCCATGAAGGGGACGGCCGGGCGAAGCAAGCGCAGAGTGGCCCTGCGGTCCCTCATGCGCCGCCCATGTGGCCTGCGTCGAAGCGGCCCGGCAGCAGCTCGGCCACGGTCGTGGCCAGCTTCTCGCCGCCGACCGTCGCCAGAAGGACGGGGGTGTCGGCGCGGGCGAACTCGGCCAGCTTCTGGCGGCAGCCGCCGCAGGGGGGCGTGGGGTGGGCGCTGTCGGCGACGACGCAGACCTCGATGATCTCGGTCTCACCCGCCGCGACCATGGCGGCGATGGCGCCGGCCTCGGCGCAGGTGCCCTCGGGGTAGGCCACGTTTTCCACGTTGCAGCCGGCATAGATCACGCCGGATGCGCCGCGCACCGCCGCGCCGACCTTGAAGCCGGAATATGGCGCATAGGCAGCCTCGCGCACGCGGCGGGCGGCGTCGATCAGGGACATGGGCGCACCTTCGGTTTTGCCCCATCATCCGCAGCGTCGCGACCCGGCGCAACCCCGCCCCTTTCGCCATGCGCAAAGCCGCGCGCCAGCCGCTTGTGACGCGGCGTCGCGGGGGCTACGACGAAAGGACGGTCAAGGGAGACGGGCAATGGACGAGCGGCAAAGGGAAAATCTGCGGCAGGCGGCGCTGAAATATCACGAGCATCCGCGACCCGGCAAGCTCGAGATCCGCGCGACCAAGCCGCTGGCGAACGGACGCGACCTGAGCCTCGCCTATTCGCCGGGCGTGGCCGAGGCCTGCCTGGAGATTCAGGCCGATCCCGCCTGCGCGGCGCGCTATACCGCGCGGGGGAACCTCGTCGCGGTGGTGACGAACGGAACGGCGGTGCTGGGCCTTGGCAACATCGGCGCGCAGGCCTCGAAGCCGGTGATGGAAGGCAAGGCCGTCCTGTTCAAGAAATTCGCCAATATCGACTGCTTCGACATCGAGGTGAACGAGACCGATCCGGTGAAACTGGCCGAGATCGTCCGCGCGCTGGAACCGACCTTCGGCGCCATCAATCTCGAGGATATCAAGGCGCCGGAATGCTTCGTGGTGGAAAAGCTCTGCCGCGAATCGATGAACATCCCCGTCTTCCACGATGACCAGCACGGCACCGCCATCGTCGTGGGCGCCGCCGCCACCAATGCGCTGCGCGTCACGGGGCGGCGGTTCGACGACATCAAGGTCGTGTCCACCGGCGGGGGCGCGGCGGGAATAGCCTGTCTCAACATGCTGCTGAAGCTGGGGGTAAAACGCGAGAACGTGTGGCTCTGCGACATCCATGGGCTGGTCTACGAGGGCCGGGCCGAGGACATGAATCCGCAGAAGGCCGCTTTCGCGCAGGCGACCGACCTGCGGGCTCTGGACGACGTGATCGACGGCGCCGACCTGTTTCTCGGCCTCTCCGGCCCCGGCGTGCTGAAGCCCGAGATGGTGGCGCGCATGGCGCGGCGGCCGATCATCTTCGCGCTGGCGAACCCCTCGCCCGAGATCCTGCCCGAGGATGTGCGCGAGGTCGCCCCCGACGCGCTCATGGCGACCGGGCGCAGCGACTATCCCAACCAGGTCAACAACGTCCTGTGCTTTCCCTTCATCTTCCGGGGCGCGCTGGACGTGGGCGCGACCGAGATCAACGACGCCATGCAGATCGCCTGCATCGAGGGGATCGCCGCGCTGGCCCGCGCCACCACCAGCGCCGAGGCCGCCGCGGCTTATCGCGGCGAGACGCTGACCTTCGGGCCGAACTATCTGATCCCCAAGCCCTTCGACCCCCGCCTGATCGGCGTTGTTGCCACCGCTGTCGCCCGCGCGGCGATGGAATCGGGCGTGGCGACCCGCCCCCTGCCCGACATCCACGCCTACAAGCGCAAGCTTGACGGCTCGGTCTTCCGGTCCGCCCTGATCATGCGGCCGGTGTTCGAGGCCTCAGCCACCGCAGAGCGGCGCATCGTCTTCGCGGAAGGAGAGGACGAGCGGGTGCTGCGCGCCGCCAATGCCATGCTTGAGGAGACCAACGACGTTCCGATCCTGATCGGCCGCCCCGAGGTGATCGAGACCCGGGCCGAACGCGCTGGCCTGCCGATCCGCCCGGTCGTCGATTTCCAGATCGTGAACCCCGAGGACGACCCCCGCTACCGCGACTATTGGGAAACCTATCATTCGCTGATGGCGCGGCGCGGCGTCACCCCCGACATCGCCCGTGCGTTCATGCGCACCAACACCACGGCAATCGGCGCAGTGATGGTGCATCGGAACGAGGCCGACAGCCTGATCTGCGGCTGCTTCGGCCAGTATTCCTGGCATCTGGGCTATGTGCGCGAGATCCTGGCGCGCGGCGGGCTGCATCCGGTCGGCGCCCTGTCGATGATGATTCAGGAGGAAGGGCCCCTCTTCATCGCCGACACCCAGGTCCACCACGACCCCACCCCCGCCGAGGTCGCCGACACCGCCACGGCCTGCGCCCGCCACGTCCGCCGCTTCGGCCTGACGCCGCGGATCGCACTCTGCAGCCATTCGCAGTTCGGCAATCTCGACACCGCCTCGGGCCGCAAGATGCGGGAAGCAATGGACATCCTGACCGGACGCGAGGTCGATTTCCTCTTCGACGGCGAGATGCACGTGGACGCCGCGCTCGATCCTTCCGTCCGCGCCCGCCTGCTGCCCAAGTCACGGCTGGGGGACGAACCCGCGAACGTGCTGGTCTTTGCGGGCACCGACGCAGCGTCGGCGGTGCGCAACATCCTCAAGACGCGGGCATCAGGGCTGGAGGTCGGGCCGATCCTGATGGGGATGGGGAACAAGGCGCATATCGTGACGCCCTCGATCACCGCGCGGGGGCTTTTGAACATCAGCGCGCTGGCCGGGACCCCGGTCGCGCATTACGGCTGAGGCGAATCGGTCCGGGCCGGGATTTGCAAAGACCCGCAATTCTTGCCCGTCAGATCGCAAGGTATTTCATCGCTTTGCAAATGCCAAAGCCGCCTGCCGGGACATTCCGCCACATCGGCGAGGTGTTCCGGGCAATATTGTTGATTTGCCTGCCCCCTCGCCTCTAGGACAGGAACAGGACGTAAGGGGGAGAGACGGGCATGGGTTATCAGGACATCTACAGCGCGTGGAAGACCGATCCCGAAGGCTTCTGGATGGAGGCCGCCAAGGGCATCGACTGGATCGAACCGCCCAGCCGCGCCTATTTCGACCAGGGTCCGGCCGGCGAGTGGTTCGCCGATGCGAAGGTCAACGCCTGCTGGAACGCCGTGGACCGCCATGTCGAGGCCGGGCGCGGCGATCAGCTTGCCGTGATCCACGACAGCCCGATCACCCATTCTTATCGTGGCATCACCTACCGCGATCTGCGCGACCGCGTGGCGCGTCTTGCCGGCGCCCTGCGCGACAAGGGCGTGCAGAAGGGGGACCGCGTCATCATCTATATGCCGATGGTCCCCGAGGCGATCGAGGCGATGCTGGCCTGCTCGCGCCTCGGCGCCATCCATTCCGTCGTCTTCGGCGGCTTTGCCGCGCATGAGCTGGCCGTCCGCATCGACGACTGCACCCCCAAGGCGATCATCGCGGCGTCCTGCGGGTTGGAACCCGGCCGCGTCGTCCATTACAAGCCGCTGCTGGACCGCGCCATCGAGGAAGCGAAGCACAAACCCGAGTTCTGCGTGATCTTCCAGCGCGAACAGGAGGTCGCGGAACTGATCGAGGACCGCGACTTCGCCTGGCACAGCTTCCAGTATGGCGTCGAACCTGCCGAGTGCGTCCCGGTCGAAGGCAACCACCCGCACTATATCCTGTATACCTCGGGCACGACCGGCCAACCCAAGGGCGTGGTGCGTCACACGGCGGGCCACATCGTCGCGCTGAACTGGACGATGAAGAACATCTACGGCATCGATGCGGGCGATGTCTTCTGGGCCGCGTCCGACGTGGGCTGGGTCGTGGGCCACAGCTACATCTGCTACGCCCCGCTGCTGGCGGGCGCGACCACCATCGTCTTCGAGGGCAAGCCCGTCGGCACCCCCGACCCCGGAATCTTCGGCCGCATCATCCAGAACCACAAGGTCAAGGTCTTCTTCACCGCGCCGACCGCCATCCGCGCCGTCAAGCGCGAGGACCCGGCCTGCGTCTATATCCGCGACTACAGCCTCAAGTCGCTGAAGGCGGTGTTCCTCGCGGGCGAGCGGGCCGACCCCGACACGGTGCAATGGGTGGAACAGAACCTCAACGTGCCGGTGATCGACCACTGGTGGCAGACGGAAACCGGCTGGGCCATCGCCGCCAACCCATTCGGGATCGAGGTGCTGCCGGTCAAGCACGGCAGTCCCTCGGTGCCCATGCCCGGCTATGAGGTGCAGATCCTGGACGAGGCGGGCCATCCCGTGCCACCCGGCACGCTGGGCGCGGTCACGATCAAACTTCCCCTGCCCCCCGGCACGCTGCCGACGCTGTGGAACGCCGAGGACCGCTTCCGCAAGTCCTACCTGACCGCCTTCCCCGGCTATTACGAGACCGGCGATGCCGGCTACATCGATGAGGACGGATACCTTTACATCATGGCCCGCACCGACGACGTCATCAACGTCGCGGGCCACCGGCTTTCGACCGGCGCGATGGAGGAGGTGCTGTCTTCGCATCCTGCCGTCGCCGAATGCGCGGTTATCGGGGTGGCGGATGCGCTCAAGGGCCAGACGCCTCTGGGGTTCCTCTGCCTCAAGAAGGGCGTGGACACGACCCCCGAACAGATCGGGCGCGAGGTGGTGAAGATGGTCCGCGACCGCATCGGCCCTGTCGCCGCCTTCAAGGACACGGTCGTCGTGGACCGTCTGCCCAAGACCCGTTCGGGCAAGATCCTGCGCGCGACCATGGCCAAGATCGCGGATGGCGAAGAGTTCAAGATGCCCGCCACCATCGACGATCCGGCAGTTCTGGACGAGATCCGCGAGGCACTGAAAGCGACCGGACAGGCGACCGCTGGTCGGGCCTGACGATCCTTCCGCCAAGGGGCGCAGTCATGAGGCTGCGCCTTTGCCAAGTAGCGGGAGCCACGGGTCGTGATCGCGACGACAAAGGCAGGTAAAGCGCCATTCCAGCACTTCCTGCCGGGTCAGAAGAGCTGTGGCATCGCCGCGCCTCTCGCAAGAGAGAGCGCTGCGATCACCGCAAACCCTCCGCGTCTCAGCCGATCCGAGCGCCCAGGCGAGTCATCAGCGGCACGAAATCGGGGAAGCTCGTCGCGATCGGCCCGGCGTCATCCACGCTGATCGGCTGGTCCGAGGCAAGCCCTGCCACCAGAAAGGACATGGCGATACGATGGTCAAGATGCGTGGCGCAGATGGCCCCGCCGCTCAGACCGCCGGTCCCGTGGACCGTCAGGCTGTCGCGAGTTTCCTCAAGGCGCGCTCCGTTCGCCTCAAGCCCCCGCGCCATGGCGTCGATCCGGTCGCTTTCCTTCACGCGCAGTTCCGCCACGCCGTTCATCACGGTCGTCCCTTCCGCAAAGACCGCCAAGACGGACAGGATCGGGAACTCGTCGATCATGCTGGCCGCGCGCTCGGCCGGAACGGTCACGCCGCGCAAGGGGCCGTGGCGCACGATCAGGTCGGCGACCGGCTCGCCGCCTTCCTCGCGCTGGTTTTCCCAAGTCAGGTCGGCACCCATGTCCTCCAGCGTTACATAAAGCCCGTCCCGCGTCGGGTTGCGGCTGACACCGGGCACGCGGATCTCGGACCCCGGCACGATCAACGCCGCCGCCACCGGGAAGGCGGCGGAGGACGGGTCGCGCGGCACCGCCACCGTGCAGGGGTGCAGTTCGGGGCGGCCGGTCAGGGTGATGACGCGGCCCTCATCGGTCACTTCGGTCGTGACGGTTGCGCCGAAGCCAGCAAGCATCCGCTCGGTGTGGTCGCGCGTGGGTTCGGATTCGATCACCACTGTCTGCCCCGGCGCGTTGAGGCCCGCCAGCAGCACCGCGGACTTGATCTGGGCGCTGGCGACCGGCGTGCGGTAAAGCACCGGCAGCGGGTCAGCCGCGCCCCGGATCGTCAGCGGCAGCAGCCCGCCCTCGCGTGCCGTGACCTGCGCGCCGAAAAGCTCCAGCGGGTCGGTGATCCGCCGCATGGGGCGGCGCGACAGGCTCGGGTCGCCGGTGAAGATCGCGGTGATGGGCGTGGTCGCCATCGCGCCCATGATGAGGCGAACGCCGGTCCCCGAGTTGCCGCAGTCGATCACGCCCTCGGGCTCGGCAAAGCCGCCGACGCCGACGCCGTGGACGATCCACGTGCCCTCGCCCACACGCTGCACGTCGGCGCCGAATGCCTGCATGGCCTTCGCGGTATCCAGCACGTCCTGCCCTTCCAGCAGGCCGGTGATGCGCGTCTCGCCTACCGTCAGCGCAGCGAGAATCAACGCCCGGTGGCTGACCGACTTGTCGCCGGGCACAAGCGCCTCGCCACGCAGCGGGTCCGATCGGCGGGCGGACATGGGCAGGGGTGCGGCGCTGTGCGACATGGGGCTCTCCTTCATTCGGGCGAGACCTTAGCGCGGGGCGCGCGGCCCTGCCATCATCCGTCTGAAAATATCCCGGACCCGAGGCCCGGGGCGTCAACGCCGGAAGGTCGCGTAATGCGGCACCCGGCCCTCGCGCAAGGCCTTCTGCTCATAGCGGGTGGAGTGCCAGTCATCCCAGGCCTTCGGCCCGTCGTGGACCAGGGTGAAGCCGGCCTTCGGCACTTCCTCCAGCGTCTGGCGCATGTAGTCGGGGATGTCGGTCGCGACACGGAACTCGGCGCCGGGGGCCATGATGCGGTGCAGCGGGATCAGGTGCTCGGGCGTGACGAAGCGCCGGCGATGGTGGCGCGCTTTCGGCCAGGGATCGGGGTAGTTGAGGAAGGCCTTGCTGATCGCGCCGTCCGGCAGCACGTCCATCAGGTCGCGCGCATCGCCCGGATGGACGCTGACATTCGTCACGCCCGCCGCACGGATCTTGCCCAGCAGCATGGCCACGCCGTTGATGAAGGGCTCGCAGCCGATGATGCCGATCTCGCGGTAACGGGCTGCCATGGCGACCATGTGCTCGCCGCCGCCGAAGCCGATTTCCAGCCAGACGGGACGGCCGTCCCCGAAGATCGCGGCAGGGTCGATGGGCGCACGGTCGGGGTTGTCCGCAACGGTGATCCCGCGCGGGCGCAAGGTGCCAAGGTCTTCGGACAGGTAGCCCTTCTGGCTCTGCCGCAGGGTCTTGCCGTGGCGGCGGCCATAGAAGTTGCGGTGCGTGGGGGTGGGGTCGAACTCGGTCATGCGGGGGCGATGCCAAGGCGGCAGCGGAAGGTCAAGCGGCAAGGTCGGACGGGGGCGCTGCCCCCGCCGCACTTCGTGCGCCCCCGGGATATTTTTCCGAAGAAGAAGGTCAGGGCGCCCGGCTGCGGCGCCCTGCGCTCAGTCGGCGGCGAGGCGGCTGATGATGACCTTGACCTCGGGCTTCTTGCCGATCTCCTCCATCGAGACCTGGCGGGTGATGCGGCGGATGCCCTCGTCGAGCTTGCGGTCGTTCATCACCGTCGCATCGTCCACGCGGTCGAGATACTCGGCCAATTCGCTTTCGATGCGGTCGGCCAGCGGCACCCCGGCGCGGCCCTGTGCCGGCAGGCCCATTGTCTCGACCCAGGCGTCGGGCAGGACCTCGTCGTTCTCGTCCACGATCACCGAGACCGTCGCATGGCCGTTCAGCGCCATGCGGATGCGGTCGCGCACCACGCCGTCCATCGCCCCGATCAGGACATTGCCGTCGAGGTAGATGCGGCCGGTCTCGATCTGGTCCACGACGCGTGGCTTGTCGCCCGCAAGGTCGATCATCGTCCCGTTGGTCACGATTTCCGAGATCAGCCCCTTGGCGCGGGCGAGCTTCGCATGTTCCCGCAGGTGCATGTGCTCGCCATGCATGGGGATGACGATGCGCGGCTTGAGCAGATCATGCACCGCCTCGAGATCCGGGCGGTTGGCATGGCCCGAGACGTGGTAAAGGCCCGAGTCGGCATCGAACACATTCACCCCCAGACGGCTGAGGTTGTTCTGGATGCGGCCAACAGGGCGCTCGTTCCCGGGGATGGTCCGGCTGGAAAAAAGGAAACTGTCACCCTCTTTCAGCTGCAGGCCCAGATACTTGCCCATCGAGAGCTGCATCGATGCGGCGCGGCGTTCGCCCTGGCTGCCGGTGACGATCAGCAGCACCTTGTTGCGGGGCAGGTCGGCGGCTTCCTCGGGGCCGATCACGGCGGGGAAGTCACGCAGGATGCCCGTTTCGACCGCAGCCGTCGTCATCTTGCGCATTGCGCGGCCGAGCAGGCAGATCCGGCGGCCCGCGGCCGTACCGGCATTGGCCAGCGTCTTCAGCCGCGCCACGTTCGAGGCGAAGGTCGTCGCCACCACCATCTGCTTCTGCGCCACCACCCAGTCGAGCAGCGGATTGGCCAGCACGGCCTCGGACCGGCCGGGGTGGGTGCTGAAGACATTGGTCGAATCGCACATCAGCGCGGTTATCGGGGTCTCGCCCGCGATCTCGTGCCACTTGATGGGGTCGAAGGCCTCGCCCACCACGGGGGTGCCGTCCAGCTTGAAATCGCCGGAATGGACAATACGGCCCGCGGGCGTGTCGATGATGAGGGCCGCGCTTTCGGGGATCGAGTGGCTCACGGGGACGAACTGGACGCGGAAGGGACCGGCCTCGACCATCTCGGGTCGCGGCTCGACGATGCGCAGCTTGTCGATGGGCTGGCCCGCTTCCTCCATCTTCATGCGGGCGAGCGTGCCGGTGAAGCGGCGGGCATAGACCGGGGCGCGCAGGCGGTTCCACAAGAGGCCGAGCGCGCCGACGTGATCCTCGTGCCCGTGGGTGATGAAGATCGCCTCAAGCCGGTCGCGGTTGTCCTCCAGCCAGCGGACATCGGGCATGATCAGGTCGATCCCCGGCGCGCTGTCCATGTCGCCGAAGGTCACGCCCAGGTCCACGAGGATCAGGCGTTCCCGTCCCGGCTGGCCATAGCCGTAGACATAGGCGTTCATGCCGATTTCGCCCGCGCCGCCCAGCGGCAGATAGATCAGGCGCTCAGACATTGCCCATCTCCTTGTTGTAGTCGTTGATGAGCCGCAGCCCGTGCATGGTCAGATCGTCGTCCCAGGTGTCGAACAGATCCTCGATCTGGTCGAACAGCGCGGCAAGCCCCCCGGTTGCAATGATCTTCATCGGACGGCCACGCTCGACGGCGATGCGGGCGCAGATCTCGCGCACAAGGCCCGCATAGCCCCAGAAGACACCGGACTGGATGCATTCTACGGTGTTGGTGCCGATGACCTGCTGGGGCCTGGTGACATCGACATGCGGCAGCGAGGCTGCGCCCATGTGCAGCGCCTCAAGCGACAGGTTCACGCCCGGAGAGATCACACCGCCGACATAGGCGCCGTCCGTGTCCACCACGTCGAAGGTCGTGGCGGTGCCGAAATCGACCACCACGAGGTCGGGGCCATAGCGGTCGAAGGCCGCCCAGGTGTTCACGATCCGGTCAGGGCCGACGACGGTGCCGGGATCGACACGCGGCGGCGCGGGCAGCAGGCAGTCGGGCTTGCCCACGACCAGCGGCCTTGTGTCGAAATAGCGGTTGCAGAGGACGCGCAGGTTGAAGACCACCCGCGGCACGGTCGAGCTGATGATGCAGGCATCCACCTCGACCTCCAGCCGGCTCAGCGACATCAGCGAGCGCAGCCAGACGAAATATTCGTCGGCGGTGCGGCGGTGGTCGGTGGCGATGCGCCAATGGCTGATGAACCGCTCGCCATCCCAGATCGAGAACAGCGTGTTGGTGTTACCGGTGTCGATGCACAGAAGCATCAGGCAACCTCGTGGAAGAAGACGTCGGCGGCGGGGATGACCTCGCGCCCGGCGGCGGTGGTCAGAACCAGCGCGCCGGTCTCGTCGATACCCTCGAAGCGGCCGGTGCGGATGGCATTGCCGGTGCGCGCGGTGATGGTCTCGCCCAGCCGGGCCGCGCGGGCGGTCCATGCGGTGCGGATGGGGGCGAAGCCCCAGGTCATCAACTGCCGCTGCCAGCGGTCGAAGGCTGGCGCGAGCAGGTCTAGGAAATCATCCGGGCTGACGGCATGACCGGTTTCACCCAGCACCGAGACCGGGTGAACCGCACCCGCCTCGATGGCCTCCGGTTCCGGTGCAGCGGCAAGGTTGACGCCGATGCCGACGGCCAGCGCCGAGACCGCCCCGCCCTGCCCCGCGCTTTCCAGAAGGATTCCGGCGACCTTGCCGCCATTCAGCAGCACGTCGTTCGGCCACTTGATCGCCAGCCGGGTTGTGGGGCCGCATACAGCCGTCAGCGCTTCATGCAGCGCCAGGGCGGCAACAAAGCTGTAAAGCGACACATCGGAGGGAGAGCCCTGCGGCCGCATCGCCAGCGTTGCCGCGAAATTGCCCTCGGGCATCGACCAGCTTCGTCCGCGACGACCCCGCCCTGCCGTCTGCTGCCGGGTCATGATCCAGGCCGGACCGCTCAGGCCGGGGGCGAGGCGCAATGCCTCGGCATTGGTGCTTTCGGTCCGCGCAAGGACGTGGCGCGCCACGCCCTCGGGCCAGGCCACCGGACGGGGCGGCTCAGTCAACGGCGGCAGTCGCGACGGCGACCGGGTCCGCCACCGCCACATTCGCCGTCACCAGCGAGGCCGCCGCACGTTCTGCCGCAGCCTCGGTGCCCAGCATGGTGAAGGCGCCAAGGATCATCACCGCGGCCGAGCCCATCAGCGCCAGCCACTGCACGCCGCCCATGCGGGTTTCCACCGGCACCTCGCGCGCGCTGCCGAAGTAGATGTAATAGACCATCCGCAGGTAATAATAGGCGCCGATCACCGAGGCGATGACGCCCAGCAACGCCAGCCAGCCCATGTTTGCGTCCACCGCCGCCTTGAGCACGCCGAACTTGGCGAAGAAGCCCAGCATCGGCGGAACGCCCGTCAGGCTGAACAGCAGCACGGCCATAGCCAGCGCCTTCAGCGGCTCGGACCGCGCCAGCAGGTTCAGGTCGTCGATGGCGGTGACGGGACGGCCGTCGCGTTCCATCGACAGGATGAAGGCAAAGGTGCCAACGTTCATCACCACATAGATCGCCATGTAGATCAGCATGGTCTGCACGCCATAGACGGTGCCCGCCGCCAGGCCGATCAGCGCAAAGCCCACATGGGCGATCGAGGAATAGGCCATCAGCCGCTTGATGTCGCGCTGTCCGATCCCGGCGATGGAACCGAGGAACATCGACAGCACCGCCATGACCGCCAGCACCTGCGTCCATTCCCCCGGCACGCTGCCGAAGGCGCCCCACATCAGCCGCGCGATCAGAGCCATCGCCGCAACCTTGGGCGCGGTCGCGAAGAAGGCCGTCACCGGCGTGGGCGAGCCCTCATACACGTCCGGCGTCCACATGTGGAAGGGAACCGCCGAGACCTTGAAGGCAAGGCCAACCAGCAGGAACACCAGACCGAACAGCAGACCCAGCGACAGCCGCTCGCCGCCCACTGCCTGCATGATACCGGCAAGGTTGGTCGTCCCCGAATAGCCATAAACCAGCGCCGCCCCGTAAAGCAGCATCCCCGAGCTGAGCGAGCCGAGGACGAAATACTTCAGCCCCGCCTCGGACGACCGCGCGCTTTCGCGCCGCAGAGCCGCCACGACGTAAAGCGCCAGCGACTGCAGTTCGAGCCCCATGTAAAGCGTCAGCAGGTCGCCCGCCGAGACCATGACCATCATGCCAATGACCGCCAGGACCACCAGGATCGGCAACTCGAACCGCATCAGCCCGTTGCGGGCCAGGTAAGATGCACTCATCGCCAGCACGGCGGCGGCGCCCAGCAGCATGACCACCTTGGCGAAGCGCGCGAATGCGTCGTCGATGAACATCCCAAAGAAGGCCTGCGAGTCCGTGCGCCCGCCCCAACCGAGGGCAAAGGCGGCGGCCAGCATGGCGATGACCGACAGCCACAGCACCGGCACGGCGGTCCGGTCCTTGCCGAAGAAGGCACCGAACATCAGCGCCACCAACGAGAACAGGGCCAGCGCCGCCTCGGGCATGAGGATGTTAAAGTCGAGAGACGTCATGGCGGGTGCCCCTTACTGTCCGGCCACGGGCGCGACGGCGACTTGCGTCGTGTCGTCGGCGGCAGGCAGGCTGGCGTGATAGTCGTTCAATAGCGCGGCCACCGAGGGGCCGGTGATGTCGGTCACGACGCGCGGATACACGCCCAGCAGGATCGTCATCGCGATCAGCGGCACGAAGATCCAGCGCTCGCGCGGGGTCATGTCGCCCATGGTCCGCAGGCTCTCCTTCACCAGTGCGCCAAGCGTCACGCGGCGGTAGAGCCACAGCGCATAACCCGCCGACAGGATCACGCCCGAGGTCGCGACGACCGCCACCCAGGTGTTGACGTGGAAGGTTCCCAGCAGCGTCAGGAACTCGCCAACAAAGCCCGAGGTGCCGGGAAGTCCCACGTTCGCCATGGTGAAGAACAGGAAGATCAGCGCGTAAAGCGGCATCCGGTTCACCAGCCCGCCATAGGCGTCGATCTCTCGCGTGTGCATCCGATCGTAGATGACGCCGACCAGCAGGAACAGCGCACCCGAGATGAAGCCATGCGACAGCATCTGGAAGATCGCGCCATCGACGCCCTGCTGGTTCGCGGCAAAGGTGCCGAGCGTCACATAGCCCATGTGGGCGACCGAGGAATAGGCGATCAGCTTCTTCATGTCGGATTGCGCCAGCGCCACGAGACTGGTGTAGACGATGGCAATGGCTGACAGCCAGAAGATGAACGGCTGCGCGGCGTTGGAAGCCTCCGGGAACATCGGCAGGCTGAAGCGCAGGAAGCCGTAGCCACCCATCTTCAGCAGCACCGCCGCCAGCAGGACCGAAGCGGCCGTCGGCGCCTGCACGTGGGCGTCGGGCAGCCAGGTGTGGACCGGCCACATCGGCAGCTTCACTGCAAAAGAGGCGAGGAAGCACAGGAACAGCAGCATCTGCATTCCCGTTGCGACCGAGATGCCCAGAACCCGCATCGGCTCGGACGGGAAGTCGAAGCCCAGCAGCGTCGGAATGTCGGTGGTGCCCGAGACACGGTACATCACGATCATCGCGACCAGCATCAGCACCGAGCCGAGGAAGGTATACAGGAAGAACTTGAAGGCCGCGTAGATGCGGTCGCGGCCGCCCCAGATCCCGATGATCAGGAACATCGGGATCAGCCCGGCCTCGAAGAACAGGTAGAACAGCACCAGATCCAGCGCCACGAAGACGCCGATCATCAGCCCTTCCAGCACCAGGAAGGCGATCATGTAGTCCTTGGCGCGGTCCGTCATGGTCCAGGTAGACAGGATCACCAGCGGCATCAGGAAGGTCGTCAGCATCACGAAGAGGATCGAGATGCCGTCCACGCCCAGCTTGTAGCGCAGCCCCATGATCCAGGGCTGGTCCTCGACGAACTGGAAGCCGGTGTTCTGCGGGTCAAAGCCAGCCATCACCACGCAGGAGACCGCGAAGGTCGCGACAGTTGCGACCAGCGCCAGCCACTTGGCATTGCGCCCCGCAGCCTCGTCATTGCCGCGCAGGAACAGCGCCAGGATCAGGCCCGCGACGATCGGCAGGAAGGTGATGATCGAAAGAAGCGGATAGGTCGTCATGTCAGCTCATGCTCCGCGCCGTCACCCAGAGCAGCAGGGCAACAAGGCCCAGCACCATCCCGAAGGCGTAGTGGAAGAGATAGCCGGACTGAACGCGGCCGGCGAAACGGGTCAGGCGCGGGATCAGGCCCATGGCGATGCCGTTGATCGTGCCGTCGATTGTGCGCTGGTCGCCGCCCTTCCACAGCGCCCGGCCGATCCATTGCGCGGGACGGACAAAGACCCAGTCGTACAGCTCGTCGAAATACCACTTGTTCAGCAGGAAGCGGTAGAGCGGCCGCTGCGTCGCGGCCAGCCGCGCGGGGGCGGCGGGGTTGCGGATATACATCGCGTAAGCCAGCCCGAGGCCGATCAGCATGGCGATGAAGGGCGAGACCTTCACCCAGACCGGCGAATGGTGCGCTTCGTCCATCACATGGTTGTCGGGGTGCATGTAGATCGCGCCTCCGACCGGGGCGGCGACCACCGCAACCTCGCCATCAGCGGGCGCGCTCTCCGGGTTGGTGGCCCCCGTCGCCGGGTCGACGGCGGCATGGTCGGCCGCCACTTCGGCCGGAGCCGTCGGGGCCGCAGCCTCGCCCGGCGCCGCCACGTGGTCGGCGGGATCGGCGCTGGCATGCTCGGCACCCGCCGCATGATGCGGCATGTGGAAAAACTGCGTCACGCGGTCATGGTCGCCGAAGAAGGGGCCATACCAGACCATCCCAGCGAAGACCGCGCCGACCGCCAGCACGCCCAGCGGCACCAGCATGACGGGCGGGCTTTCATGGGCATGCTCATGCGCGTGCATGGGATCGTGGTGATGATGCGCGTCGTGGACATGGGCGTGGGCGGGCGAAGGCTGGACCTCCTCCTCGGCCTTGATCTCGGGGTCCCAGACCTGCTGCGGGCGCGGCTGGCCCCAGAAGGTCAGGAACATCAGCCGCCAGGAATAGAAGCTGGTGAAGCAGGCGGCGATGACCAGCAGCCAGAAGGCGTAAGCCTCGCCCGAGGCATAGGCGCTTTCGATCACCGCGTCCTTGGACAGGAAGCCGGCAAAACCGATCGTGGTCAGGGGAATCCCGACGCCGGTGATGGCCAGCGTTCCGATCAGCATCGCTCCGAAGGTCCAAGGCAGCTTCTTTCGCAAGCCGCCGTAGTTCCGCATGTCCTGTTCATGGTGCATCGCGTGGATGACCGAACCGGCGCCGAGGAACAGCATCGCCTTGAAGAAGGCATGGGTGAACAGGTGGAACATGGCGACCGAATAGACGCCGACGCCCGCCGCCACGAACATGTAGCCCAGCTGCGAGCAGGTCGAATAGGCGATCACGCGCTTGATGTCGTTCTGCACGAGGCCCACGGTCGCCGCGAAGAAGGCGGTGGCCGCGCCGATGAAGACGATGAACTGCTTGGCCTCGGGCGCGAATTCATAGAGCGGCGACATCCGGCAGACCAGGAACACGCCCGCCGTCACCATGGTCGCGGCGTGGATCAGGGCGGACACCGGCGTCGGCCCCTCCATCGCGTCCGGCAGCCAGGTGTGCAGGCCAAGCTGCGCCGATTTCCCCATCGCGCCGATGAACAGCAGCACGCCCAGCAGGTTGGCGGCGTTCCAGGTGGTCCAGAGGAACGGCACCTCGGTCGTGGCGATGGTCGGCACCTGCGCGAAGATCTCGTCGAAGCGGACCGAGCCGGTCAGCCACCACAGCCCGAAGATCCCCAGCAGGAAACCGAAGTCGCCCACGCGGTTGACGATGAAAGCCTTCATCGCCGCCGCATTCGCGCTGGGTTTCTTGTAGTAGAAGCCGATCAGCAGGTACGAGGCGAGGCCCACGCCCTCCCACCCGAAGAACATCTGCAGCAGGTTGTCGGCCGTCACCAGCGCCAGCATGGCGAAGGTGAAGAAGGACAGATAGGCGAAGAAGCGGGCGCGGTAAGGCTCGTCCTCGGTCCAGTTGTCGTCATGGGCCATGTAGCCGATCGAATACAGGTGCACGAGCGCCGAGACGGTCGTCACCACGATCAGCATGATCGCGGTCAGCCGGTCGATGCGGATGGTCCAGGTGGCGGCGAAATCGCCCGAGACGATCCAGTCCATCATGTGGATCGAATATGGCTGGCCGTCGAAGCCGAGGAAGATGATCCAGCTGAACAGGGCGGCAAGGAACAGCACGCCTGTCGTCAGGACCTGCGCGCCCTTTTCCGAGATCACCCGCCAGCCGAAGCCGGCGATGACCGAGGCAATCAGGGGGGCAAGGAGGATGAACTTTTCCATGAACTGCCTCAGCCCTTCATCACGTTGACGTCTTCGACCTCGATGGTGCCGCGGTTGCGGAAGAACACCACGAGGATGGCAAGGCCGATGGCCGCCTCGGCCGCGGCGACGGTCAGCACGAACATGGTGAAGACTTGCCCCGCGAGATCGCCCAGATGCGCCGAAAAGGCGACGAAGTTGATGTTCGCCGACAGCAGGATCAGTTCGATCGACATCAGGATGACGATGACGTTCTTGCGGTTCACGAAGATGCCGAACACGCCGGTGACGAACAGGATCGCCCCCACGACAAGATAATGTGTCAGTCCGATCATCTGCCTTCGTCCCTTCCGGTTCGTGGTCCGGTCTTCTTGCGCGCGACTCTCTTGCGCCGCTGTTTAGATCACGCCGCCGCGAGTGAACAGACGCGAGCCGCGAAATCCGCCGCCTGCATCGGGGATGCAGGCGGACGTCTTATTGCAAGCCCTGCCCCGGCCTGGGATTGGTCATCCGCATCGCCTTGGCCGGGTCGCGCCACATCTGCTGCAGCACGTCCTGACGCTTGATGTCGCGGCGGTGGCGCAGGGTCAGCAGGATGGCCCCGATCATGGCCACCAGCAGGATCAGCCCGGCCAACTGGAAGGGCAGCAGGTAGCGGTCATAAAGGATGCCGCCAAGCGCATGGGTGTTCAGCGTGTTTTCCACGATGGGCGCGATCCGAGCGCCCTCGGCCGTGGCGGCGCTTTCCCAGGCCCCGAAGGCGATACCCAGTTGCGCCAGCACGACCAGCCCCATCAGCAGCGCCAGCGGCAGATAGCGCGCCAGTTCCCCTTTCAGCGCGGCGAAGTCGATGTCGAGCATCATCACCACGAAGAGGAACAGCACCGCGACCGCGCCCACATAGACGATGATCAGCAGCATCGCCACGAACTCGGCCCCCTGCAGGACGAACAGCCCCGCCGAGGACAGGAAGGCGAGGATCAGCCACAGCACCGAATGGACCGGGTTGCGCGAGATCACCACCATGAAGCCGGCGATGCAGACGGAGATCGCGAAAAGGTAGAAGGCGAAAGCCATCATGACGCGTCGTCCTCCTCGGCAAAGACCGACTGCGCCAGTTCCAGCGCCTTCTGCATCGCCGGCAAGCCGCCGAACATGCTCATCTGCCAGATCGTTTCGGCGATCTCGCGCTTGGTGGCGCCGGATTCCCGGGCGTGGCGCACGGCAAGCCGCAACTGCGGCTCGGCCATCGCGCCTTGCACGGTCAGCGCGCCGATGGTCAGCAGCAGGCGGGTCTTGGCGTCCAGCCCCTCGCGGTTGAAGGTGCGGCCGAACCACATCTCCATCATGTCGGCGGACATGGTGGGGAACATCTTTTCAAAGGCGCGGGGGTCGAATTTTTCCAGCGCAGGATTGAAGGCCTGCGCCATCTCCTGCCCGGACTGCAGCATCTGCTGGAACAGCTTGGTGAAACCGTCGCTCATCTGTAGGGCGCATCCAGTTGAAGGTTGCGGGCGACCTCGGCCTCCCACCGCTCGCCGTTGGCGAGCAGCTTGGCCTTGTCGTAGAACAGTTCTTCGCGCGTTTCCGTGGCGAATTCAAAATTCGGCGTCTCGACGATGGCATCGACCGGGCAGGCTTCCTGGCAGAAGCCGCAGTAGATGCACTTGGTCATGTCGATGTCATAGCGCGTGGTCCGGCGCGAGCCGTCCTCGCGCGGCTCGGCGTCGATGGTGATGGCCTGCGCCGGGCAGATCGCCTCGCAAAGCTTGCAGGCGATGCAGCGTTCCTCGCCGTTGGGATAGCGGCGCAGGGCGTGCTCGCCCCGGAAGCGCGGCGACAGCGGGCCCTTTTCATGCGGATAGTTGATCGTGGGCTTGGGCGCGAAGAAGTATTTCATCGCAAGGCCGAAGCCCTTGATGAAGTCCCACATGAAAAAATACTTGGTCGCGCGGACGAAATCGACGGCCATTACAGGGTTTCTCCGACTGCTTCCACGCCGCCCTCCGGGGCGGCATAGCGGTCCATCGCGCCCACCAGGATGCGCTTGACCGAGCCGTCCGGCGTGATCCCGTGCGGTGCCAGCGCGTCCAGCAGGAACTGGGCGAACTCGGCCTTGTCGTTTTCCGTGGCGTCGCGCAGGGCAACCGCGATTTCATTCGTGATCAAGGCTTATCCTCCGACAATGGTCTGGCCGATCGGCACCAGATGATCCCAGCGGGCCCAGAAGCCGTCCAGCGCCTGGAAGCGGGCGAGGAAGGCGATCAGCACGACCCAGCCCAGCGACAGGGGCAGGAACACCTTCCAGCCGATCCGCATCAACTGGTCATAGCGATAGCGCGGTACCATCGCCTTCACCATGGCGATCATGAAGAACCAGAATACCATCTTCAGGAACATCCACAGCGCGCCATCGGGCAGGCCGGGGATCGGCGACAGCCAGCCGCCGAAGAACAGCAGCGACATCAGCGCGCACATCAGCCAGATCGAGATGTATTCGCCCGCCATGAACAGCAGGTAGGGGGTCGAGGAATATTCGACCATGTGGCCGGCGACCAGTTCGGATTCCGCCTCGGCCAGATCAAAGGGCGGACGGTTCGTTTCGGCCAGGGCGCTGATGAAGAACAGCACCATCATCGGCAGATGCGGCAGCCAGTACCAGCTCAGCATCCCCCAGCCGCTCCGCTGGCTTTCGACGATCGCCGACAGGTTCATCGACCCTGCCGAGATGATGACGCCGATGATGATGAGGCCCATGCTGACCTCGTAGGAGATCATCTGCGCCGCCGATCGCAGCGAGGCGAGGAAGGGGTATTTCGAGTTCGAGGCCCAGCCGCCCATGATGACGCCATACACATGCAGCGAGCTGATGGCGAAGATGAACAGGATGCCGACGTTGAGGTCGGCCATCACCCAGCCGGGCGCGAAAGGAATCGCCACGAAGGCGAACAGCGCCAGCATCATCGACAGGAACGGGGCGAGGAAGAAGACGAACTTGTCCGCACCCGACGGGACGACGATCTCCTTGAGGACGTATTTGATCGCGTCGGCGAAGGTCTGCAGCAGGCCCCAGGGGCCGACCACGTTCGGGCCGCGCCGCAACTGCACGGCGGCCCAGATCTTGCGGTCGCCGTAAACCAGCCAGACCAGCGACAGCATCACGAAGGCGATCAGCGCCAGACCCTGCGCCAGCAGGATGACCGTGTAGCCGAGGGGGGATGCCCAGAATTCAGTCATGTGTTCGTTTTCCCCTCGTCAAGCGGCGGGAATGCCGCGGTCCTTGCAGCTTCGCAAGGTCTGGTCGGTTTCCATCACGCGCAGCCCCATGGGCTTCTTGTCCGACAGGGTGAAGACCGAGCCGGTCATCAGCTTGCCGTTCCGCTGGTTCTGCAGCGTGCGGATATGCCGGCCGTAGTCCTTGCCCTGCGTCTTGGCCCAGCCGGCCAGCGCGCAGGTGGCATAGGCGAAAGCAACCTCGGGGTCCACACCGGCCGCAAGGTTCGCCGTCACCTCGACAAGCTCGTTCTTGCGGTCGCCCTGCACGGGATCGACCCGGACGGCGATGAAATTCGCAGGCTCCGCCTTGAAGCCCTCGGGGAAGTCAGGCAGCGCCGGGCGGGTGCGGGCGGCGAATTCCTCCAGCGCCTTCTGCTGGGCGGTCGGCATCCGGCGGCGTTCCGGCGCCACGACATCAAAGCCGGCGATGTCGGCCGCCGACAGGTCAAGCCCCAGATTGACCTCCAGCGCGGCCAGATCGGCTTCCGTGACCTCGAAGGCGTCGCGGCCTGCCGGGCTGTCCAGCGCGACGGGCGTGACCGAGCCGTCAGGCTCGAGGATCAGGATCTCGCCCGACTTGGTCGAAACCCGCGCCAGCCCGAGCCTGGGCTGGGCCTTGCCGCGTTCGGCCCCGGCCTGTGCCACAGCGCCCGGCGCAACCAGGTTCTGGCTTTCTGTCTGGGCCGCGCAGCCGGTCAGCCCGGCCATGCCGGCTGCCGCGATCAATCCCGTGATGAGCGCCCGCATCAATTACTCCGCTGCCAATGCCGGTGCCCGGCGTGCCGCTGCCATTGCTGAAAGCTCGGCCATCAGCGGCGATGACCGGGCGATAGGGTTCGTCAGGTAGAAATCGCGGACCGCGTTGCGGAAGCTCGCGCGGCCAAGCTGGCCGGGTTCGACCGGCTGCCACGCATTCGCGGGCACCGCGTCGATCTGCGCCAGATGCGGCACGGCGTCGATCAGCGCCCGGCGAAGCTCGGCGAGGCTGTTCCACGGCTGGGTCAGGCCCAGTTCGGCCGACAGGGCGCGCAGGATCGCCCAGTTCTCCTTGGCCTCGCCGGGGGCAAAATTGGCGCGCATGGCAAGCTGCGGGCGGCCCTCGGTGTTGACGAACAGCCCGCTTTCCTCGGTGTAGCAGGCGGCGGGCAGGATCAGGTCGGCGCGGTGCGCGCCCCGGTCGCCGTGGCTGCCCTGATAGATGACGAAGGGCCCGCCCTCGACGCGCGGCGCGATCTCGACCTCGTCAGCGCCGAGGCTGTAGATGACCTCGGCCCCCTCGATGGTCGCGTTCAGGCCGCCTTCGGTCACGGCGCCCACGTCCATCGACCCTACGCGGGCAGCGGCGGTGTGCAGGACCAGCAGCTTGCAATCGCCAAGTTCGCAGATCCGCATCGCATGGCCGAGAACAGCCGCGCCGTCTGCCTCGCGCAGCGCGCCCTGCCCGATGATGACGATACCGGGCGTGCCGGCCGTGTTCGTCAGGTCATCGTCCAGCAGCTTCGCCAAGGCATCGCGGTCGCTGCCGAGATGGTCGTAGTCATAGGTCAGGTCGGCAGCCTCGCCCAGCAGCGCGATCTGCGCCCCATGCGCCCAGGCCTTGCGGATGCGTGCGTTCAGGACCGGCGCCTCGACGCGCGGATTGGTGCCGATCAGCAGGATGCGGCGGGCGCTGTCGATCTCCTCGATCATGGCGGTGCCGACATAGCCCGCGCGGTTGCCTGCGGGCAGCCTGGCCCCGTCGGTGCGGCACTCGACCGAGCCGCCCAAGCCCTCGACAAGCTGCTTCAGCGCGAAGGCGGCCTCGACCGGGGCGAGATCGCCCACCAGCCCGGCGACCCTGCGGCCCTTCATCGCCGAGGCCGCGGCCTCAAGCGCCTCGGACCAGCTTGCGGGACGCAGCCGGCCGTTCTCGCGCAGGTAAGGCTTGTCCAGCCTTTGCCGGCGCAGCCCGTCCCAGACGAAGCGGGTCTTGTCGCTGATCCATTCCTCGTTCACGCCGTCATGGTTGCGCGGCAGGATGCGCATGACCTCGCGCCCCTTGGTGTCGATGCGGATCGACGACCCCAGCGCGTCCATCACGTCGATGGATTCGGTCTTCCGCAACTCCCACGGGCGGGCGGTGAAGGCATAGGGCTTGTTGACGAGCGCCCCCACCGGGCAGAGGTCGATGATGTTGCCCTGCAGGTTCGAATCCAGCGTCAGCCCCAGGTAAGAGGTGATCTCGGAGTCCTCGCCGCGCCCCGTCTGGCCCATCTGCTCGATACCCGCGACCTCGGTCGTGAAGCGCACGCAGCGGGTGCAACTGATGCAGCGGGTCATGTGCGTCTCGACCAGAGGCCCCAGGTCCAGATCCTCGTTCGCCCGCTTCGGCTCGCGGTAGCGGCCGAAATCGACGCCGTAAGCCATCGCCTGGTCCTGCAGGTCGCATTCCCCGCCCTGGTCGCAGATCGGGCAGTCGAGCGGGTGGTTGATGAGCAGGAACTCCATCACCCCTTCCCGCGCCTTCCGCACCATGGGCGAGTTCGTGCGGATTTCCGATGGCGCGCCCTCGGGTCCGGGGCGCAAGTCACGCACCTGCATCGCGCAGGAGGCCGCGGGCTTGGGCGGGCCGCCCACGACCTCGACCAGGCACATGCGGCAGTTGCCGGCGATGGACAGGCGCTCGTGATAGCAGAAGCGCGGCACCTCGATCCCCGCCTGCTCGCAGGCCTGCAGCAGGGTCATGTTCGGGTCGACCTCGATCAACTGGTCATCGATCTTGATGGTGCGGAGATTGCTCATCTGCGTGCCTTGCGCTTTGCCTCAGTCCAGATGGACAAAGGTCTTCTGCTGATACCCGGTCCATGGCCCGGCGTCGACAATTGTCGTCACCGGCTGGACAGCGCGACGATAGGTCACGGGACCATCCGACGTCCGGCCCGGCGTCGAGGGAAAGCCATGCGGCATGGCCGCCTGCAAGCCCCCTACCCGCGCATTGGTGGCGGGCGGCTGGCGCCCGGCTGCGTCCGAGGATGCGGCAAGCGCCACATCCGCCAGCAGCATCGTCGCGGCGGCGGCCACGGTGATGCCGATCCCGATCCAGCGCACCGCCTGCTTCATTTCGCCACCAGCAGCGAGCCGGTCACGGTCCCGCCCGCCATTTCCTGACGGCCGAGGCGGCAGTAGCTTTCGGGATCGCCCTTCTTCACGCCGTTACGGGCCATGTAATCCTCGGCCACTGCATAGATGCGCCTGCGGTCTTCCTTGCTGTCAAGGAAGGCATCCACCTGCGCGCGCGAATAGCCCTTGTCCAGCGCATAGCGTTCCAGCGCGCGGGCCTGGCTGTAGGCATAGATCATCCGCGCGCCCAGTGTCGGGCATTCACGGCGGATGCGGTCGGCAATGCGCGCGGCGATCAGTCGGTCGTTGATGTAGCGTTCCTGGCTCAGCGGCTCCAGCGCGGCGGCGGGGGTGGCCAGCGCCCCCAGCGTCATCATCGCGGCGGTCAGGGCGGCAACTGTCTTTCCGGTCATGGCGTTTCCCTTGTTGCGGATGCCTGCAACATAGGAACAAAGGCCGCGAACCGCCGCACACGAGGCAGTCATGCGGGCGTGATCCCGGCTCGATCCCGCCATCAGAACCATTCCTTCCGGCGGATTTCGTAGGTTTCGTGGAACTGCTCGTCCGAACGGGTCATGTAGATGATTGCCTCGATGAAGGCGATCACGCCCACGATCATCGTCGGCAGGAAGAAGACGACCCACCCCAGCAGCGTGCAGGCCAGCATGATCAGCCCGGCCTTGTTGAAGCCGAGGTAGAACTTGTGGACGCCGAAGGTGCCGAAGAACAGCGCGAGCAGCCCGGCGATGAACTTGTTTTTGTCGCCATATGCAAAGGCGGCGGGGGTATTGGGGTCGGGATAGATCTGGACCGCCGCATCACCCTGCGGCTGGAAATCCACCGGCACGCCCGCGCGGGCGATCTGCCCGCTGCCCAGCAGGTCAGCCTCGCCGAAGGCATAGCGGCGGCCGTCGGCGCCGGTGATCACACCGTTGCCCGACTGCGCGTCGATATGGAGGATCTGGCCCTTCACGCCTCACTCCGCCGCCATCGCGCCCATGCGGCCGGTGCGCTTGGCCTTGATGCGGTCCTCGATTTCCTCGCGGTAATGCCGGATCAGGCCCTGGATCGGCCAGGCCGCGGCATCGCCGAGCGCGCAGATCGTGTGCCCCTCGACCTGCTTGGTCACGTCCAGCAGCATGTCGATCTCCTCGACCTCCGCCTCGCCGCGCACCAGCCGGTCCATCACACGCATCATCCAGCCGGTGCCCTCGCGGCAGGGGGTGCATTGGCCGCAACTTTCATGCTTGAAGAAGGCCGACAGCCGCCAGATCGCCTTGATGATGTCGGTGGACTGATCCATCACGATCATGCAGGCGGTGCCGAAGGACGACTTCAGCTCGCGCATCCCGTCGAAGTCCATGATCGCATCCTCGCACAGATGCGCGGGGATCACGGGACAGGACGCGCCGCCGGGGATGATCGCCTTGAGGTTCTTCCAGCCGCCGCGGATGCCGCCGCCGTGCTTCTCGATCAGCTCGCGCATCGGGATCGACATGGCTTCCTCGACCACGCAGGGCGTGTTGACGTGCCCGGTCAGGCCGAACAGCTTGACGCCCGCGTTGTTCGGGCGGCCGAAGCCCGCGAACCACTCGGCCCCGCGCCGCAGGATGGTGGGGACCACAGCGATGGATTCCACGTTGTTCACCGTGGTCGGGCAGCCGTAGAGGCCAGCCCCCGCCGGGAAGGGCGGCTTCATCCGGGGCATGCCCTTCTTGCCTTCAAGGCTTTCCAGCAGCGCGGTTTCCTCGCCGCAGATATAGGCCCCGGCACCGTGGTGCAGGAAGATGTCGAAGTCCCAGCCGGAATTGGCCGCGTTCCGGCCCAGCAGGCAAGCGTCATAGCATTCGTCGATGGCGGCCTGCAGCGACTCGCGCTCGCGGACGAACTCGCCGCGCAGGTAGACATAGGCGGTATGCGCGCCCATGGCGAAGCCGGCGATCAGCGCGCCTTCGATCAGCGTATGCGGATCGTGGCGCATGATCTCGCGGTCCTTGCAGGTCGCGGGCTCGGATTCATCGCCGTTGATGACCAGATAGGACGGCCGTCCGTCCGATTCCTTGGGCATGAAGGACCACTTCATCCCGGTCGGGAAGCCCGCGCCGCCGCGGCCACGCAACCCGGATTTCTTCATCTCGTCGATGATCCCATCGCGGCCCCGCGCGATGATGTCTGCCGTGCCGTCCCAATGGCCGCGTGCCCGCGCGCCCTTAAGGCTGCGGTCGCCCATCCCGTAAAGGTTGGTGAAGATCCGGTCCTGATCGCTCAGCATCGCGTGTGTCGTCCTATCGTTCGCGCGGCGCGTCGTCACGCCGCCGCCAGATCCGCCAGGTCACCGCAAGCGACCAGACAAGTGCCCCGATCGCCGCCAGATCGGCGAGAAAGGCGTATTCCGAGGGCCAGCCGAAGCGCCGGCCCGCCCAGTTGGCGGCAAGCCACAACAGCATGGCCGTGGCGATGACACCACCCGCCAGCCGCATCTGCCCGGTATCGCCAGAGGGCCGCACCGGCGTCATGCCGATTCACCATGCCCCACCGCACCGGAATGCGCCGTTTCGGGCACTTCCGCAAGAACGGCGGCCTTCGCACGACGGGCCAGCCGGCTTGCGTCCGTCGTATTCGGCCCGGACCCATCCGCGCCGAAGGTCACGGCCTGCGCCGCCTGAACCGAGGCCCCATGCGGTGCCCCATCCATCCCCTCGGGCCGCTGGGGCCGTGCAATCGGGACCTGCGCCACCGGCGCCCCGTCGCGCCGGATCGAGCGGGCGCCGGGCACGTCAGGGTCCTTGGCGCTGTCAACGGGGCGTGCCCATTCCTCGACGTCGTCGGCACCCTGGCAGAACAGGATGATCAGCAGCCCGCCCAGAAGGCCGGCCGTCACCAACCCGAGAAACAGCCCCGGAACGGTCCCGACGCTGCCCGCCCCGAAGGCGAACACGACCACCCCCATGACGGCGGCGAAGATCCAGCATTGGCGGGCGCAGGTGCTCATCGGGTCCCCCTGTGGGTGTCAGTTCAATCGGTGCTCTTCGCGTCGGCGGGCTGGCCGGCCGGCTCGCGCTTGGATGGCGGCCGCGCCGCCGAGGTTCCCGGCGCCTCCTGCACCGTGACCCCGGTCTTGTCGATCGGGCGCCCCTCGCCGGGGGTCGGATCATGCTCGGCGTCGCCGCTGACCTCCTCGGGCCGCTTCCAGGGCGTCAGGATCGGTGCTTCGGTCCCGTCGATCCGCTTGACCGTGTCGCGCAGCTTCACCGCCAGCGCGGCCGAAGCGTTCATCTTCTCGGCCCGCTCGATCGAGGCCAGCGCCACCGCACCGCCCAAGGGTTCCGAGGAGAAGCGGCCGTTCTGCGGACCCGGCACGGGCACCTGTCCCGCCGCCAGCGCGTCGATCAGCTCCGACAGCTTCTCGGCAGTCAGGTCTTCGTAGTAATCCTTGCCGATCTGGACCATCGGCGCGTTCGTGCAGGCGCCGAGGCACTCGACCTCTTCCCACGAGAAATTGCCGTCGGCGGAAATGGTATGCGGGGTCGGCGCGACCTTCTCGCGGCAGACGCGCATCAGGTCCTCGGCCCCGCAGATCATGCAGGTCGTGGTGCCACAAATCTGGATGTTCGCAATCCGGCCAATGGGTTGAAGCTGGAACATGAAGTAGAAGGTCGCGACTTCCAGCACGCGGATGTAGGACAGCCCCAAAAGATCGGCGACATATTCGATGGCCGGGCGGGACACCCAGCCCTCCTGTTCCTGCGCCCGCCACAGCAGCGGGATCACCGCGGACTGCTGGCGGCCTTCGGGATATTTGGTCATCTGCGCCCGCGCCCATTCAAGGTTCGCGGGCGTGAACTCGAAGGACTCGGGCTGGACGGGGGACAGGCGGCGCAGCATCAGGCGAAGACTCCGGGCAGGGCGGACAGGGTGGAACGGGCGATCAACGGTCCACCTCTCCGAAGACGACGTCCGATGTGGCGATCAGGGCGGTCACGTCGGACAGCATGTGGCCGCGGGCCAGCCAGTCCATCGACTGCAGATGCAGGAAGCCCGGCGCGCGCAGCTTGGCGCGGTAGGGCTTGTTGGTGCCGTCGCTGACCAGGTAGACGCCGAACTCGCCCTTGGGCGCCTCGACGGCGGCATAAACCTCGCCCGCCGGAACCTTGAAGCCCTCGGTATACAGCTTGAAGTGGTGGATCAGGCTTTCCATGTCGCGCTTCATGTCGATGCGCTTGGGCGGGGTCAGCTTGCCCCGCGCCAGCACGTCGCCCGCAGGCTCGGCCTTCAGCTTGGCGACGGCCTGCCGGATGATGCGGGTTGATTGCCGCATCTCCTCCATCCGCAGCAGGTAGCGGTCGTAGCAGTCGCCATTGGTGCCGACCGGCACCTCGAACTCGAACTCGTCGTAGCATTCGTAGGGCTGCGAGCGGCGCAGGTCCCAGGCGAGGCCGGAGCCGCGGGCCATGATCCCTGACCAGCCCCGATCCACCACGTCCTGTTCGGTGGCGATGCCGATATCCACGGTCCGCTGCTTGAAGATGCGGTTTTCGGTGATCAGCATGTCGAGGTCGTTGACCTTGGACGGAAACTGCACCGCCCAGTCGTCGATGTCGTCCAGCAGCTTCGGCGGCAGGTCCTGATGCACCCCGCCAGGTCGGAAATAGGCCGAGTGAAGCCGCGCGCCCGAGGCCCGCTCGTAGAAGATCATCAGCTTCTCGCGTTCCTCGAACCCCCAGAGCGGCGGGGTCAGGGCGCCCACGTCCATCGCGCCGGTCGTGACGTTCAGCAGGTGGTTCAGGATGCGCGTGATCTCGGAATAGAGAACACGGATCAGGCTGGCGCGGCGGGGGATCTCCACGCCCGTCAGCCTTTCGATCGCCAGGCACCAGGCATGTTCCTGGCACATGGGCGAGGTGTAATCCAGCCGGTCCAGATAGGGCAGGTTCTGCAGGTAGGTCCTGTCTTCCATCAGCTTTTCGGTGCCGCGGTGCAGCAGGCCGATATGGGGGTCGCAACGCTCGACGATCTCGCCGTCAAGCTCGATCACCATGCGAAGCACGCCATGGGCCGCCGGGTGCTGGGGCCCGAAGTTGATGCTGAAGTTGCGGATGCGCTGTTCGCCGGTCAGCACGTCGAAGCTGCCGTCGTCATAGGTGTTGCTGCGGATGTCGCCGTCCATCGGCCTACCCTCTTGCTGCGACGCGAGCGGGGCTGTCGGCCAGCCGCCCGGCGAATTTCACTGCCGGTGCGCCGGGACGATGGTCCCGGCGCCCGCGCATCACTTCTTGCCGTCCGCCGTGACGCCGGTGGTGGCGGGGGCCTTCTCGTCGCCCGGCAGAACGTAATTCGCGCCCTCCCACGGGGACAGGAAGTCGAACTTGCGGTATTCCTGCGGCAGGCTGACGGGCTCGTAGACGACGCGCTTCTCGATGTCGTCGTAGCGGACCTCGACATAGCCGGTCGTCGGGAAGTCCTTGCGCAGCGGGTAGCCCTTGAAGCCGTAGTCGGTCAGGATGCGGCGCAGGTCCGGGTGGCCCGAAAAGAGGATGCCGAACATGTCGAAGACCTCGCGCTCGAACCAGTCGGCGGCGGGGGTGACGCTGGTGATCGAGGGCACCAGCTCGTCCTCGCGGATCGCGGCCTTCAGGCGGATCCGCTGGTTGGTGTACATCGACAGGAATTGCCAGACCACGTCGAAGCGCGCCGGCCGCTGCGGGTAATCGACCGCGGTGATGTCCACCAGCGTGCCGAAGCGACAGGCCGGGTCGTCGCGCAGCGCCTGCACCAGCCCGACGATGGAACTTGCGTGGATCGTCAGGTTCAACTCGCCAAAGGCGACCTCGTAGCCCAGCACGTCATTGGGGCGGCGAGCGGCGATGGTCTCGCCCAGTTCGGCCAACGCCTCGGGATCGGGATAGACGGCCATCGCTTACCTCATCAACGTCGAGGTGCGGCGGATCTTCCGCTGCAGTTGCAGGATGCCATACAGCAGCGCCTCGGCCGTGGGCGGACAGCCGGGGACATAGATGTCCACCGGCACGACCCGATCGCAGCCGCGCACGACGGAATAGCTGTAATGGTAATAGCCGCCGCCATTCGCGCAGGACCCCATCGAGATCACATAGCGCGGCTCGGGCATCTGGTCATAGACCTTGCGCAGCGCCGGGGCCATCTTGTTGGTCAGCGTGCCGGCGACGATCATCAGGTCCGACTGGCGCGGGGATGCGCGGGGCGCGGTGCCGAAGCGTTCGAGGTCATAGCGCGGCATCGAGACCTGCATCATCTCGATGGCGCAGCAGGCAAGGCCAAAGGTCATCCAGTGCAGCGAGCCGTTGCGCGCCCAGGCGATGATGTCCTGCGTCGTGGTCAGCAGGAAGCCCTTGTCCTGCAATTCGCGGTTCAGGGCCTGTGTCGCCACGTCGCGGTCGGGACCGGCCGTGTTCGGGCCGGTCTGGACGCCGCCCGGGAAGATCAGGCCCGACTTGGTGTGGGTGGGATGCGCCCCATGATGCGCCGGCCCCGTGCCGGTGCCGATAGCCGAGCCGGGATTCGCGCCGGTCTGCCCGGCTGCGCCTGGATCTCCGCGCGTTTCGTCCATCACGCCCATTCCAGCGCCCCTTTCCGCCATTCATAGGCAAAGCCGATCGTCAGGACGGCCAGGAAGACCATCATCGACCAGAAAGCCACGTCGGACAGCGTGGCGAAGCTGACCGCCCAGGGGAACAGGAAGGCCACCTCCAGGTCGAAGATGATGAACAGGATCGAGACGAGGTAAAAGCGGACATCGAACTTCATGCGCGCATCGTCGAAGGCGTTGAAGCCGCATTCATAGGCGCTGGTCTTTTCGGGGTCCGGGTTGCGGACGGCGATGATGGCGGCTGCGAGCACGAGGATGATCGCCAGCGCCGAGGCCATGCCCAGGAAGACCAGCACGGGCAGGTATTCGGATACGAGATAGTCCAAGAGGCGGGCTCCCCTGACGACGCGGGTGCTTGTGCCCGCGTGGGTTGGCTGAGCCTCATTTAGCCCCGCCCGCACCAAGGGTCAATGGAACCCGCCGCTTTCGCCGCATCCTCAGGTGGCGGTATAGCCGCCGTCCACCAGATGATAGCTGCCGGTGATGAAGCTCGCCCGGTCAGACAAGAGGAATAGGGTCAGGGCGGCGACCTCCTCGGGGGTGCCGAGACGGCCGAAGGCGTGGCGCTCGGCCAGTCCCTGCAGCGCTGCGTCATCCATGCTCGATTCCACCAGCGGGGTCAGGATGAAGCCCGGCCCCACCGCGTTGACTCGAATCCCGCGTGATCCGTATTCCCATGCGGCGCTCTTGGTCATGCCGACGACGCCGTGCTTGGCCGCGACATAGGCGCTGGACCCGGCGAATCCCACGCTGCCGAGGATCGAGGCCATGTTGACGATGGACCCCTTCGTCCCCGCCTTCGCCATCGCCGCAAGCTGCGCCCGCATCCCGTAAAGGACGCCGTTCAGGTTGATGTCGATGACCCTGTTCCAGTCGTCTACCGGATAGTCCCCCGCATCGGCATGAGGACCGCCAATGCCCGCGTTGTTGACCGCCATCGCCAGCGTTCCGGGCAGGCTTTCGGCAGCCCGCACCAGCGCCTCGGCATTGGCCGGGTCGGCCACGTCGCCAGAGACGCCCAGCGCCTTGCCGCCCGCCTGCTCAATCTCGGCCGCGACCTTGTCGGCCACGCCCTGCTGAAGATCGCCCACGACGACGCCTGCGCCGGAACGCGCCAGCTCAAGCGCGATGGCGCGGCCAATGCCGGACCCCGCGCCGGTCACGATCGCCACGCGGCCCGAGAAGTCGAATGTGATGTCGGACATGAAAGCCTCCTTCGCCAGTTCGCCCGGAAAGGGAACGAACCGGCGGCCGAAGGGTTGCCCCTGCCCCCATCACCGCGGCATCAGGCCGCAGACACCCGCGCGCGTCTGGCCTTGGGCGCGGCATCGCGCCGTCGCGCCGCCACTTCCAGCATCGGCGCCAGATAGTGGCCGGTGTAGCTTTCCGTGACCTGCGCCACATCCTCGGGCGTTCCCTCGGCCACGATGCGACCCCCGGCGTCACCGCCTTCGGGGCCGATGTCGATGATCCAGTCGGCGGTCTTGATGACGTCGAGGTTATGCTCGATCACCACCACCGTGTTGCCCTGATCGACCAGCCGCTGCAGCACCTCCAGCAGCTTGCGGGTGTCGTCGAAATGCAGGCCTGTGGTCGGTTCGTCTAGGATATACAGCGTCTTGCCGGTGGAAGCTCGGGAAAGTTCCTTGGCCAGCTTCACCCGCTGCGCCTCGCCGCCCGACAGCGTCGTCGCCTGCTGCCCGACCTTGACGTAACCCAGTCCCACCTGGACCAGCGCGTCCATCTTGGACCGGATCGAGGGCACCGCCTTGAAGAACTCCTGCGCGTCCTCGATGGTCATGTCCAGCACGTCGGCGATGGACTTGCCCTTGAACTCGACCTCCAGCGTTTCGCGGTTGTAGCGCTTGCCCTTGCAGGTTTCGCAGGTGACATAGACGTCGGGCAGGAAGTGCATCTCGATCTTGATGACGCCGTCGCCTTGGCAGGCCTCGCAGCGCCCGCCCTTGACGTTGAAGCTGAAGCGGCCGGGGCCGTAGCCGCGCGCCTTGGATTCCGGCAGGCGGGCGAACCAGTCGCGGATATGGGTATAGGCGCCGGTGTAGGTCGCCGGGTTCGACCGGGGGGTGCGGCCGATGGGGCGCTGGTCGATGTCGATGACCTTGTCCAGATGCTCCAGCCCCTTAATCGCGCGGGCGGGCGCGGGGGTCTGCCGCGCGCCGTTCAGCCGCATCGAGGCCGTCTTGAACAGCGTCTCGACCGTCAGCGTGGACTTGCCGCCGCCGGACACGCCGGTGATGCAGACGAACCGGCCCAAGGGAAAATCGACGGTCACGTCCTTGAGGTTGTTGCCCGTCGCCCCTTCCACCGTCACGGCCTTGCCGTTGCCCTTGCGGCGTTCGGCTGGAACCTCGATCTCGCGCGCGCCGGAGAGATACTGCCCGGTGAGGCTGTCCGGGTTGGCCTCGATCTCGGCGGGCGTGCCCTTGGCCACGACCTCGCCGCCGTGGACGCCCGCACCCGGTCCCATGTCGAAGACGTAATCGGCATGACGGATCGCATCCTCGTCATGCTCGACCACGATCACCGAGTTGCCCTGATCGCGCAGCCCCTTCAGCGCCTCCAGCAGCCGGTCGTTGTCGCGCTGGTGCAGGCCGATGGAGGGCTCATCCAGCACATAGAGCACGCCCGTCAGGCCCGAGCCGATCTGCGACGCCAGCCGGATGCGCTGGCTTTCGCCGCCCGACAGCGTGCCCGCCGCGCGGGAAAGCGTCAGGTAGTCCAGCCCCACGTTCACGAGGAACCCCAGCCGCTCTCGGATTTCCTTGAGGATGGCGCGGGCGATCTCGTTTTTCTGATTCGACAGATGGTTCGGGGCGTCCTCGACCCATGCCAGCGCCTCTCGGATCGACTGGTCCGTGACCTGACCGACATGGCGGCCAGCGATCTTCACCGCCAGTGCCTCGGGCTTCAGCCGGTTGCCGTCGCAGACATGGCAGGGGCGGCTGTTCTGGTAACGCTCAAGCTCCTCGCGCGACCAGGACGAGTCGGTCTCGCGCCAGCGGCGCTCAATGTTGGGGATGACGCCTTCGAAGGTGCGGCTGACCTCGTAGACGCGGCCCGCGTCGTCGAAGCGGAAGCGGATTTCCTCAGCGCCTGAGCCGTGCATCAGGACGTGGCGCACATGGTCCGGCAGGTCGCGCCACGGCGTCTTGCGGTCAAAGCCGTAATGCGCGGCCAGCGCATTGGTCGTCTGAGTCATGTAGGCCGACTTGGACTTGGCCCAGGGCGCGATGGCCCCTTGCGCCACCGACAGGCCGGTGTCGGGAACGACCAGGCGTTCGTCGAAGAACAGTTCCACCCCCAGCCCGTCGCAAGCGGGACAGGCGCCCAATGGCGCGTTGAAGGAAAACAGGCGCGGCTCGATTTCGGGGATGGTGAAGCCGCTGACCGGGCAGGCGAAGTTTTCCGAGAAGGTGATGCGCTCGGGTTGACCCTCGGAAGGCGCGGTTTCCAGAACCGCGATGCCTTCCGCAAGGTCCAGCGCCGTGCGGAAGCTATCGGCCAGCCGCGTTTCCAGCCCCTCGCGCACGACGATGCGGTCCACCACCACGTCGATGTCGTGGCGGAACTTCTTGTCCAGCGTGGGCGGCGTATCAAGCTCGTGGAACGCGCCGTCGATCTTGACCCGCTGGAAGCCCTTTTTCCGCAGGTCCAGCAGTTCCTTTTCGTAAGCGCCCTTGCGGTCGCGGACGATGGGGGCCAGCAGAAAGGCGCGCGTCCCCTCGGGCAGCGCCATCACCCGGTCCACCATGTCCTGCACCTGCTGCGCCTCAATGGGCAGGCCGGTCGCCGGGGAATACGGTGTCCCTGCACGGGCGAACAGCAGCCGCAGGTAGTCGTAGATTTCCGTGACCGTCCCCACCGTCGAACGCGGGTTCTTCGAGGTCGTCTTCTGCTCGATGGAAATCGCCGGCGACAGGCCCGAGATATGGTCCACGTCCGGCTTGCCCATCATGTCGAGGAACTGCCGCGCATAGGCCGACAGGCTCTCGACATAGCGCCGCTGGCCTTCCGCATAGATCGTGTCGAAGGCGAGGCTCGACTTCCCCGACCCCGACAACCCGGTGATGACCACCAGCGAGTCGCGCGGAATGTCCATGTCCACGCCCTTGAGATTATGCTCGCGCGCGCCGCGCACCTCGATGAACTTCTGTTCCATGCGGACCTCTCGGGGGGACAAGGGCATCAGATATGGTCGCCTGCGCGAAACGCAAGCCGGAAAGAACATCAGGCGAACATCTGCGCTGAAGTCAGCTTGTCACATGAGCGTGCCACTGGCAGGCTGAACCTGATCCCCTGACGGAGTCCGCCATGACCCGACTGCTTCTGACCACGGCGCTGGTCGCCTTCGCCAGCACCGCGCAGGCCGACTACGTGCTGCACATCCTGCACACCAACGATTTCCACAGCCGGATCGAGCCGATCAATGCCTTCGATTCGACCTGCGACGCCGAAACGCTGGCGAAGAACGAATGCTTCGGCGGCGTGGCGCGGCTGAAGGCCGCCATCGACGCGCGGCGGGACGCAATCCGGGCCGAGGGCGGCAACGTGATCGTGCTAGACGCGGGCGATCAGTATCAGGGATCGCTGTTCTACACGACCTACAAGGGCCGGGACACGGTCGAGTTCATGAACGCCATCGGCTATGACGCCATGAGCCTCGGCAACCACGAGTTCGACGATGGCCCCGAGGGCGCGGCGGTCCTGCTGGACGGGGCGGAGTTCCCGGTCATGTCGGGCAACCTCGACGTCTCGCAATCGAACCTGCTGGCGGGCAAGCTGCGCCATACGGTCACGCTGGAGGTGGGCGGAGAGAAGATCGGCCTCGTCTCGGCGCTGGCGATGGACACGCCCGAGACGGCTTCGCCCGGTCCCTCGGTGATCTTCCTGGACGACATGGAGAGCCTCAAGGCCGGGGTGCAGGCGCTGGAAGCCGAGGGCGTGGACAAGATCATCGCGCTGACCCATGTGGGCTATAGCAGTGACCTTGAGTTCGCCACAGGGGTGCCCGGCCTCGATGCCATCATCGGCGGCCACAGCCACACGCTGCTGGGAGAGATGGAGGGCGCCGCTGGCCCCTATCCGACGCGCGTCACAGCTTCGAGCGGCGCCGAGGTTCCGGTCGCAACTGCCTACGCTTATGGGAAATACCTCGGCGAGTTGAAGCTGACCTTCGACGACCAGGGCCGCTTGACCGCAGCCGAGGGTGCGCCGATCCTCCTGGACGCCAGCCACCCCGAGGACGACACCATCGTCGCCCGCGTGTAGGAACTGGCCCGGCCGCTTGAGGAGCTGCGCCGCAAGCAGGTGGCCGAGATCGCCGTTCCCTTGGGCGCTGACCGGGCCGACTGCCGGGCACGGGAATGCGTCATGGGCAATGTCGTGGCCGATGCGATGCTGGCGCGGGTGGCAGATCAGGGCGTCAGCATCGCAATCCAGAACGGCGGGGGCTTGCGCGCCTCGATCGACGCAGGGCCGGTGACGATGGGAGAGGTTTATGACGTCCTGCCCTTCCAGAACTCGCTTTCTACCTTCCGCGCCAAGGGCTCGACCGTTCTGGCCGCGCTGGAAAACGGCGCCAGCGAGATCGAGGATGGCGCAGGCCGCTTCGCCCAGGTCGCGGGGCTACGCTATGCGATTGATCCCGCAGCGCCCGCGGGCAGCCGGATCAGCGACGTTCAGGTTCGGACGGGCGAAAGCTGGGCGCCGCTGGACCCCGCGGCGACCTATGGCATCGTCACCAACAACTACCTGCGCGGCGGTGGCGACGGCTATGCGATGTTCGCCACCGAGGGAACCGACGCCTATGACTTCGGCCCCGATCTGGCCGAGATTCTGGCCGACTGGCTGTCGCGGCAGGGGCTGGGCTATGCCCCTGCATTGAACGGCCGCATTACCGTGAAATGAGAGGATGACCCATGGCCGCGCAACATCATGCCGGCAGTTGCCAATGCGGCGCCATCGCCTTCAAGGTGGACGCCGACCTGGACCAGACCGTCACCTGCAACTGCTCGCGCTGCCGCAGGCTGGGATCGGTGCTGGCCTTTGTTCCGAGGCAGGCGTTCCGGCTGACCTCGGACGGGCCGACGACGGAATACAGGTTCAACGAGCAGGTCATCTCGCACCGCTTCTGCCCTGTTTGCGGCATCGAACCCTTCGCCTATGGCGAACAGAACGGGCAGAAGATGGTGGCGATCAACGTCAACTGCCTCGAGGGGGTGGACGCGCGGACGCTGGAGTCAAGCCACTACGACGGCGCCTCGGCGTAAGGGCCACAGCGGTTCCGTCTTGCCGGATCAGCGGCTCGGGTTTTCCCTACCCGCGCGTGTGACAAGGCGGGATCGTCCCCTGCCCGTCCTTCGCGCCGCCGCCCACGACCGCACAGCAGGCGGCGCGTCCCTCATCCACGGCTGGCCCCCTGTCACACTGAAGGGGCTGGATCGCGCCAGACTTCGGCAGCGGCCAGGTCATGCCGGGAGGGGAACACGAGGCGCAGCCGCGCGATGCAGGGCTGCGCGTGATGGTGCCCGGCGTGGTCTGGATCAGGCTGTAGTTACAGGTCAGCCGCCGGTGTGGCTCATGTGCCGCGTCACCTGACCGCCGACTCCGCGGGAATAGTCGAAGTCGTGGCCCTTCGGCTTGCGGGCAATGGCGGCGCGGATGGCGTCCTTCAGCGGCGCGTCGCCGGGGCTGGCGCGCAGGGGTCCGCGCAGGTCGGCGCGGTCCTCTTGCCCGAGGCACATGTAAAGCTCGCCCGTGCAGGTGACGCGGACGCGGTTGCAGCTTTCGCAGAAATTATGCGTGAGCGGCGTGATGAAGCCGATCTTCTGGCCGGTTTCCTCAAGCCGCACATAGCGGGCGGGGCCGCCGGTGCGTTCCGCCAGCGGGGTCAGGGTAAAGCGGGTTTCCAGCCTTCGGCGCAGGTCGCTGAGGGGCCAGTACTGGTCCAGACGGACCTCCTCGCCCATGTCGCCCATCGGCATGACCTCGATGAAGGTCAGGTCGTGGCCCTGTTCGCCGCACCAGTCGATCAACGGGAACAACTCGTCCTCGTTGAAGCCCTTGAGGGCTACCGTGTTGATCTTGATGCGCAATCCGGCGGTCTTGGCGGCGGCGATGCCGTCCATGACCTGCGGCAGGCGGCCCCAGCGGGTGATGGCGGCGAACTTGTCGGGGTCCAGCGTGTCCAGCGAGACGTTGATGCGGCGCACCCCGCACTCGGCCAGTTCCTCGGCAAAGCGGGCAAGCTGGCTGCCGTTGGTGGTCAGGGTCAGCTCGTCCAGCCCCTGCCCCAGCCGGTCGGACATGACGTGGAAGAAGGACATGATGTTGCGTCGCACCAAGGGTTCGCCCCCGGTGATCCGCAGCTTGCGCACACCGAGGTCGATGAAGGCGCCGGCGAGGCGTTCCAGTTCCTCCAGCGTCAGCAGCTCGGCTTTCGGCAGGAACTGCATGTGCTCGGCCATGCAGTAGGTGCAGCGGAAATCACAGCGGTCGGTGACCGACACCCGCAGATAGGTGATCGGGCGGGCGAAGGGGTCGATCAGGGGAGCTGCAGTCATGGGGGCAACATAGGTCCGTGGCGTCCGGGGCACAAGGTTGGCGGCTTGCCGCCGGGGCGCGCGCCGGGCGTGGACAGCGGGACGGCCAGCGGCGCAAAATCGCGGTCACAGGCCATGCACGGTCGATGCACATCTCATGCACAAGGGATACGACATGACGATCCGCCCCATTCTTTCGTCCGCCGCGCTGGTTCTGGCGCTGGCCGGCTGCGACATGATGTCCGACCTGCGGCCCGCGCCACCCCCGCGGACCCCGGCGGCGACGGTCAGCGCCGCGCCCACGGTGGCGGCCGGTTCGCTGCAGCGGCCGGCAGGCTCGCAGTCGGTGGCGCAGCTTGACGCCTCGGCCGCCGAGAAGGCGGCGGCCACGCGGCCGAGCGCGGCGGGCGGGCGGCTCGGCACCACCATCGCCTCGCTGGGCGACGCGACCGAGGGCGGGTTCTGGATCAAGACGCCGCTGGTCAGCGCGCCAGGCAAGGGGCGGATCGTGGACGCGGCCTCGGGGCGGTCGGTGAACGTGGACCTGATCCCCCTGCCCGGTCCGGCCTCGGCGGGCAGCCAGGTGTCGCTGCCGGCGCTGACCACGCTGGGCGCGGACCTGACCGACCTGCCCGAGCTTGAGGTCTATCGAAGCTGAGGCCCGCGCCGGGTCACGACCAGTCGGCGCGGCGGGCCTCGACCCAGTCGCGCCCGGCATCGCCGCCCCAGAGCAGCCAGGCGATGTAGCCGGTCGAGGGGTTCGCGGCATCGTCCCAGCGCCCCCGCCCGCGCAGATAGCCGAAGCGGGCGAACCAAACCGCGATCACCCGCATCTCTCTGGCTGAATGGGGGCGCAGGGCGGACAGGCCTTGCGCGCGGGCAAGGCCGACTTCGGTGCCGCCGCGGCCATGCCGCTGTCGCAGGGCAAGGCCCTGCCGCGCGGCAAGACCGACCTCGGTCGGCGGGACGAAGCCCCCGCCCAGGCCCAGCAGGTCAAGCTGGACCGCAAGCTCGGGCGGAAGGGTCTGCGTCACGCGGCGGGCATCCGGGCCTCGATCATGCCAGCATACCAGCTTGAACCCGCCGGGATGGCCTCGTCGTTGAAGTCATAGGCCGGGTGGTGGAGCATCGCCGTGTCGCCGTTGCCCGTGAAGATATAGGCGCCGGGGCGTTCCAGCAGCATGTAGCTGAAATCCTCGCCCGCCATCATCGGCATGATCTCGGTGTCGACCTCGCCCGCGACCTGCCGGGCGACCTGCGCCGCGTGAAGGGTTGCCTGCGGGTCGTTCATCGTCACCGGATAGCCGCGCTGGTAGTTCACCTCGGCCGAGCCGCCCATCGCCCCGGCCACCCCGGTCGCGACGCGGTGCAGCCGTTCTTCGACAAGGTCGCGGATGGCGGGATCAAGGCTGCGGGCCGTGCCGCGCAGGCGGACGGTCTGGGGGATGATGTTATGGGCACGGCTGCTCGTCTCGACCACGCAGACCGAGACCACGGCGCTGTGCAGCGGATCGACGTTGCGCGAGACGATGGATTGCAGCGCCACGATCACCTGCGCGGCCATCAGGGTCGTGTCCACGCCGTCATGGGGGCGGGCCGCGTGGCCGCCCTTGCCGGTCAGCAGGATCTCGAATGTGTCGGCGGCGGCCATCATCGCGCCGTCGCGGATGGCGAACTGTCCGGCGGGCAGGCCGGGCAGGTTGTGCATGGCGTAGAACTCCTGGATGCCCCAGCGGTCCACGAGGCCGTCCTGCACCATCGCCTGCCCGCCGCCGCCGGCTTCCTCGGCGGGCTGGAAGATCACCACCGCCGTGCCGTCGAAGTTGCGCGTCTCGGCCAGGTATTTCGCCGCGCCCAGCAGCATGGCCGTATGGCCGTCATGGCCGCAGGCATGCATGACGCCGGGGGTCTTCGAGGCGTAATCGGCGCCCGTCGCCTCGGTGATCGGCAGGGCGTCCATGTCGGCGCGCAACCCGATGACGCGGCCGCTGCTGTCGCTGCGGCCCCTGATGACGCCGACGACGCCGGTGCGGCCGACGCCTTCCGTCACCTCGTCGGCGCCGAAGCCGCGCAGCAGTTCGGCCACGCGGGCGGCGGTGCGGTGGACGTCGTAATCCAGTTCGGGCTTCTCGTGGAAGTCCCGCCGCCAGGCGGTGATCTCGGGGTGAAGCTCGGCAAAGCGGTTCTTGACGGGCATGGGTGTCTCCTTCGCGGCGGTGGCAGGGTGGCATGGCGCGCGGGCAAGGGGAAGATGCGGCGCAAGAGTCAAGGGGCGCTGCCCCTCGGCCCGTTCCGGGCCTCACCCCGGGGATATTTCGACGAAGAAGAAGCCCGCAGGCTACCGTCAGGCCGAGGTGATGGCCTGGATGGCGGCGGCGGCCTGGGCGCGGGGCAGGATGACGAGACAAGGGCCGTCGAGCGCCAGTTCGACGGGGCCGGTCGTCTCGTTCGAGGTGCCGGTGCGCCGGGCGGGGTCGAGCGTCAGGCCGTCGATGGGCCAGCGCAGGCCCCGGCTGGTGCCGGTGACGGGGCCGAGGGGATAAAGGGACAGCCGGGTGCCCGGCGGCAGGTCCAGCGCCAGCCGGGCGGGGGCGGCGAAGATCGCGTCCTCGCCCCCCAGCAGCAGGCAGGGGCGCGGCACCCGGACAAGCGTGGTCAGGCAGGCCAAGAGGTGGTCGGCGCGCGAGCCGGTGAAGCCCACCGCCACGACAAAGGGCGCGGCGATGCGGGTCAGGCATTTCTCGAAGTCGGTCGTTTCCTGTTCGGGAACATGGTGCAGCCGATCGGGAGGGATGGCCGCGCGCCCCGCCGTCGAGAGCGAATCGAGATCGCCGATCACCGCCTGCGGCATGATGCCATCCGCCAAGGCCCGGTCGGCGCCGCTGTCGGCGGCCGCCACGGTGGGCGCCAACGCCAGCGCCTCGGCAAGATCGGCCGCCGTCACCGCGCCGCCGCCGATCAGGGTGACGCCGGCGGCCGAGGTCAGGACCGGCGTCATTCCCCCCGACCAACGCCCCGGAAGACGCGGCGGAAGGGCAGCAGCCAAGCAAAGGCGAGGAAGATATAGACCGGCACCTCGGCCCAGATCGGCATTCGGCCGAAGCGGGCGTCCAGCCAGTTGATGAAGGTCACGGCGATGACGATCCAGACCGGCATCCAGACCAGCAGCAGGACCAGCGACCATCTCTTGCGTTGCTGGAGGTTCATGTCTCGCGCTCCTGCGCCTCGACGGCGATGCGGCGAGCGGTGGGGCGGCGGCGCAGCCGCAGGGCGGTGGCGGCCGCGCCATGCAGGCGGCGGCGCCAGCGGGGCATGTTGCGTTCCGCCTCGCCCTCGCGGACGCGGCCCAGATAGATGCGGCGGATCGGGTCGAGCCCGCAGTAGCCCAGCACCTGCCAGCCCATTCGCGCGCCTAGGGGGTCGCGCATGACGAGGCGGTAAAGCAGCGGCGGCGTGTCCATCGTCACGATCATGTCCACGGAACGCCCGGCCAGCATGGGGTCGGGCATCAGCGCGCCCTCGGCCACCGAGAACGCCTTGGCGGGAAGGATCAGCCGATCCCACAGGCCCTTGAGCCGCGCGGGTTCCGCCCCCCACCACAGCGGAAAGCCCAGAACGATATGGTCGGCGGCCAGCATCGCCTGCCAGAGCAGGTGCAGGTCGGGTTCCCATTCCTGGATCGTCTCGTAGCCGCGCCGCAGGTTGGGGTCGAAGTCGAGATCGCGGACCGCCAGCCGCGCGACGCGGGTGCCGGGGGGCAGCCCCTCCTCATAGGCGTCCAGCAGCGACTGGGTCAGCCGGTCGCTGTCGGGATGGCCGTCGAGGATCAGGACGCGCATGGATCAGTCGGCGAAGGGGTCGGTGACAAGGATGGTGTCCTCGCGTTCGGGGCTTGTCGACAGCAACGCGACGGGGCACTGGATCAGTTCCTCGATCCGGCGGACATACTTGATGGCCGCGGCCGGCAGGTCGGCCCATGACCGCGCGCCTTCGGTCGATTCCGACCAGCCCTCGATCTCCTCGTAGACCGGCTGGGCGCGGGCCTGCAGGGCGGCGGCGATGGGCAGGTAGTCGTAATGCTGGCCGTCCACGGTGTAGCCGGTGCAGATCTTCAGCGTCTCGAAGCCGTCCAGAACGTCCAGCTTGGTCAGGGCGATGCCGTTCACGCCGGAAATGGCGCAGGTCTGGCGCACCAGCGCCGCGTCGAACCAGCCGCAGCGGCGCTTGCGGCCGGTGACGGTGCCGAATTCGTGCCCACGCTCGCCCAGCCGCTGGCCGATCTCATCCTCAAGCTCGGTCGGGAAGGGACCGGAGCCGACGCGGGTGGTATAGGCCTTGACGATGCCCAGCACATAGCCGATCGCGCCCGGCCCCATGCCGGTGCCGCTGGCCGCAGCGCCCGACATGGTGGTGGAGGAGGTGACATAGGGATAAGTGCCGAAGTCGATGTCCAGAAGAGCGCCCTGCGCCCCTTCGAAGAGGATGCGCTTGCCGGATTTCCGGGCGTCGGCCATGATCTTCCAGACGGGCTGGGCATAGGGCAGCAGCTTCGGCGCGATCTCCAGCAGCCGGGCTTTCAGGTCCGTCCGGTCGATGGGTTCGGCCCCCAGTCCCTGCCGCAGCGGGTCGTGGTGCGCCAGCAGCCGGTCAAGCCGCTGGTCCAGCGTCTCCTCGTCGGAAAGATCGGCAAGGCGGATGGCGCGGCGGCCGACCTTGTCCTCATAGGCCGGGCCGATGCCGCGGCCGGTGGTGCCGATCTTCGAGGCGCCCGCGGCTTCCTCGCGCAGGCGGTCGAGGTCCTGGTGCAGGGGCAGGATCAGCGGCGTGTTTTCCGCGATCATCAGGTTGTCGGTGGAAATGGCGACGCCCTGCCCCGCCAGCTTGTCGATTTCCGCAAACAGCGCCCAAGGGTCCAGCACGACGCCGTTGCCGATCACGGCCAGCTTGTTCTTGCGGACGATCCCCGAGGGCAGCAGCGACAGCTTGAAGACCTCGTTGCCGATGACCAGCGTGTGGCCCGCGTTGTGGCCGCCCTGGAAGCGGGCGATCACGTCGGCGCGCTCGGACAGCCAATCGACGATCTTGCCCTTGCCCTCGTCGCCCCACTGGGCGCCGACCACCACCACATTCGCCATGCCTAAACCCCTTTGACGGTCCGCGCGGGGTATAGCCCCGATGACAGCGCCATGAAAGCCGCTATCCGCGCAAAGCCCCTCGGGGGCGGAGTTCATAGGAAAGATGGTGGGGGCGAGACGATTCGGACCTGCGGCCTGCGGCCTGCGGCAACCGGACGCGTTGTGAAACACTGAACCTGCCTGGCAGTTCTTCAAGGGGACTATATAGATAACTAGCCAAATTTCGCTTGGCGGTCGTGGCTAGCTAGATTATAAAGGTTCCAGAAGGAGCCCGTGCCATGACGAACCCCGAGACGCTCTCGACATTCCAGTTCTTCCAGAA
>NZ_JACJFU010000018.1:0-48016 GCF_014164635.1 Paracoccus sp. MC1854
GCATTGCTCGGCGGACAGTGGACAGCAGCGAGAGGTTGGGCTGCCACCGCTGGGTCGTCGAACGAACGCTTGCCTGGCTCAACCGCTTCCGCCGTCTGACTATCCGCTATGAGCGACGCGCCGACATCCACGAGGCCTTCGTAATCCTCGGCTGCGCCCTCATCTGCCTCAACCAGATCAGAAGGTTTTGTTAGATGCTCTTAGGCCTCTTTAGTCTTGGCTTCGGTCCATTCCTGGTCTGCTGCTGAGCTTTGTCAGACGCCGGCCCCCGTGACCTGACCTGCATGTGCCGCGTGGCGCAGGACCGGGGGCTGGACGTCACCCTGACCGACGCCTCCGAGGACCGCATCACCATCGGCTTCTGGGGCCCCGAGGCCCGCGCGAAGCTGCAGAAGGTGGTGGAAGACCCCGCCGCGCTGGAACCCGAGGCCTTCCCCTTCGCCGCCCTCCACCCGATCAGGATCGCGGGGCGCGAGGTCACGGCCTTCCGCATCTCCTATGTCGGGGAACGGGGGTGGGAACTGCACATGGCCTACGAGGACGGGCTGGCCGTCTGGGACGCCCTGCGCTCGACCGGCGCCATCGCGGTGGGGATCGAGACCTACGCGAACTCGCGCCGGATGGAGAAAAGCTTGCGGCTGCAGAACGCCGACCTGCGGACGGAATACAACCTGTTCGAGGCGAGCCTTGCCCGGCCGAAGGTGAAAGAGGCAGATTTCCGCGGCAAGGCGAAGCATCTGGAATATGCCGCGCGGGACCACCAGCCGGCGATGCTCTGCACGCTGGTGATGACCGACAACATCGACGGCAACGGGATTGCCCGCTATGCCTGAATGATGCTGCGCGGTTGCCGGACCAGACGCCGGCCGAGGAATCCGGAACTCAAGGGATTCTGACGAAGCTGGCGGAAGCCGCAATCAACCGATCGACCGCCTGCCTGTTTTCCGCCACGTTTTCGGCAGCGGCAACCCTCTGTCCTTGACTTTTCCCCCAGACTGGCCATGTTGTCCCGGTCGCCACCCGCTGCCGCGTGAGCAGCCGCAGGGCATCCTGTTCCCGCCAGGGCCGACGATCAGACTGGTTCCCCATGTCACGCAGGGTTGCCGGCGGGTTTCGTATCTGACCCGCGCCCCTGCCTGCCGCAGCCCCGTGCCGCGGCCTTCCGCGCGTCCCGGTACGAGGGACGGCGACCAAGGACATGAGATGACAGACACCACCACCACCCGTCCGGCACGCGCCCGGACCGACCGCAACCAGCGCGACCACGACAAGCCGCGCTCGGCCGGCTTCGACGCCCGCCGCGGTCCCGGCCGCGCCAAGAAGGCCCGCACCGAACCCGAGCCCTTCATCCGTCGCGCCATCCCGGACATGGACACGCCCTTCACCCGCATGGGCATCGACGCACGCGTGGCGATCAACCTGCCGGAACTGGGCCTGAACGAACCCACCCCGATTCAGACCGAGGCGATCCCGGCGCTGGTCGCGGGCCGCGACCTGCTGGGCCTCGCCCAGACCGGCACCGGCAAGACGGCGGCCTTCAGCCTGCCGATGCTGTCCCGCCTTGTCATCAAGGGCGAGCGGGCCGAGCCGCACAGCTGCAAGGCGCTGATCCTGGCCCCCACGCGGGAACTCGCGACCCAGATCGCCCAGAACGTCGAGGGCTTTGCCCGCGGCACCGGCATCCGCGCCTTCCGCGTGGTCGGCGGCGCCTCGATCAACGTGCAGATCGACCGCCTGTCGCGCGGCGTCGATGTGCTGATCGCGACGCCCGGCCGCCTGATCGACCTGATCGAGCGCAAGGCCGTCCGCTTCGATCAGACCCGCTATCTGGTGCTGGACGAGGCCGACCAGATGCTCGACATCGGCTTCATCCACGCGCTGCGCCGCATCGCCAAGCTGCTGCCGCGCGACCGCCAGACGATGCTGTTTTCCGCCACCATGCCCAAGCTGATGGAGGAACTGGCCGAAAGCTACCTGACCGATCCGGTCCGGGTGGCGGTGGACCCGCCGGGCAAGCCGGCCGAAAAGATCGACCAGGGCGTGCATTTCGTGAACCAGGGCGACAAGGCGGAGCTGCTGACCGAATACCTGTCGAAGTATCCGGGCGAGCTTGCCATCGTCTTCGGACGCACCAAGCACGGGTCCGAAAAGCTGGCCAAGCTGCTGGAGAAGTGGGGCTTCAAGGTGGCCGCCATCCACGGCAACAAGAGCCAGGGCCAGCGGGAACGCGCCTTGGCCTCGTTCCGGGCCGGCGAGACGCAGGTGCTGGTGGCGACCGACGTGGCGGCGCGCGGGCTCGACATCCCGCAGGTGGCGCATATCTACAACTACGACCTGCCGAACGTGCCGGAAAACTATGTCCACCGCATCGGCCGCACCGCGCGGGCGGGACGCGATGGCCGCGCCGTGGCTTTCTGCGCCCCGGCCGAGGCAGGGGAACTGCGAGCGATCGAAAAGGCGATGAAGGCCGCAATTCCGGTGATCGGGGGCGAGCCGCCGGTCGGCATCCCCGCCGCGCCGCGCCCTTCCGGCCGCCCTGCCCGGTCGACCCGTCCCGAGGGACAGCACAAGCGTCCCGCCCGCCGCCCCTCGCGCGCGCCAAAATCGCAGCAGCGCGACGGCTGATTACGGCTCTGAGAACCATCTGGAAAACGCGCCACCGGCGCGTTTTTCACATTGAGGCCTTGTCGCAGGCCGATAGCGGCTGTTCTGTCGCGGCAGAGGGTGGCGGTCGGTCGGGCTGGTCTGCACGCTTCCCGTGCGAACGGCATTCAGCGAATCTTTATCTCTGGATGCAATGACTGCGGGGACGGGCAACGTTGCGGGGCGGAACCGGCTGGGCTAACGCTTGGCCGAAACTGGGAAAGGAAACCTCATGCGCGCGCTCTGGTCCCGTGTTCTCGCCGGAATCGTTGCGGCGGTCGTCCTCGGCCCGCTCGGGGTGGCGGCGCAATCCTTTGACACCAATGCCCAGTCCGCCTGGGTCTATGACGTCGCGACCGGCAGCGTGCTGATGGAAAAGAACGCGCATGAGCCGATGCCGCCCGCCTCGATGTCCAAGCTGATGACCGTCTACATGCTGTTCGAGGCGCTGGATCAGGGCCGCGTGACGCCCGATACGCGCTTTCCCGTGTCCACCAGGGCACGGCAGATGGGCGGCTCGACGATGTTCCTGAACGAACTCGACCGGCCCACGGTGGACGAGCTGATCAAGGGCATCATCGTGCTGTCGGGCAACGACGCCTGCGTCGTGGTGGCCGAAGGGCTGGCGGGAACCGAGGAGGCCTTTGCGCGCGAGATGAACGCCCGCGCGCAGGAACTCGGCCTGCAGGATACGCATCTTGTCAATTCCTCGGGCTGGCCCGCGCCGGGGCACGTCATGTCGGCCAGCGACCTGGGCAAGCTCGCCCAGCATCTGGTCGAGGATTTTCCCAAGCTTTACAGGAACTTCGCCCTGAGCAGCTTTGAGTATGACGGCCGCGCGCCCGCCAATACCCGCAACCGCAACCCGATTCTGGGGCTTGGCATCGGGGCGGACGGGCTGAAGACCGGGCACACGCAAGAGGCGGGCTATGGCCTTGTCGGCTCGGCCGTGCAGGACGGGCGGCGGGTGATCTTCGTGGTCAACGGCCTGCCCTCGGAACGCGCGCGGGCCGAGGAATCCGAACGCATCGTCAACTGGGCTTTCCGGCAGTTCACCATGAAGACAGTGATCCCCAAGGGCGAAACCGTTGCTTGGGCGCCGGTCTGGCTGGGTCAGTCGCGCCGCGTCGCCCTGACCGCGCCCGAGGGCGTGAACGTGCTGATACCCGCGGGCGCGGCCTTGGGCGTGACCGCGGAAGCCGTCTTTGACGGCCCCATCGAGGCGCCGATCGCCGCCGGTCAGCGGGTGGGCGATCTGGTTGTATCCGTGCCTGGCTCGGTCGAATCCCGCCTGCCGCTGGTTGCCGCGACCGAGGTGGCCCGCGCGGGCTTTGTCGGGCGGCTGCAGAACGCCGCCTTCCGGCTGGGCGAGCGCGCCGTGGCCGCTGTCGGCGGCTGAGACGGCGCCACGGTGTTCATCAGCTTCGAAGGCATCGACGGGTCGGGCAAGTCCACCCAGGCGCGGCGGCTGGCCGAAAGCCTGCAGGCCGAGGGCCGCGAGGTCGTGCTGACCCGCGAGCCGGGCGGCTCGCCGGGGGCGGAACAGATCCGCCGCTTGCTGGTCGAGGGCCGCGCCGACCGCTGGTCGCCGGAAACCGAGCTTCTGCTGTTCACCGCCGCCCGCCGCGACCACCTGGAACGCACCATCCTTCCCGCGCTGGATCGCGGCGCCTGGGTGGTGACCGACCGTTTCGCGGATTCCACCCGGGTCTATCAGGGCGTCGCCCGCGCCGATCTGGCGCAAGCTGTCGAGGACCTGCATCGCCTGCTGATCGGGATCGAGCCGGACCGGACCTTCGTGATCGACCTCGACCCCGCCGAGGCGCTCGCAAGGGCGACAGGCCGGATGCCCGCCTCACCCTTCCCCATTGCCCATGATCCCGCTTGGGCCTCGCCGCCCCCTTTGGCCAAGGATGTCGAATCGCCGGTCCCTGCCGGGACCGTCACGCCTGCGGTTGCAGACCGGCAACCTGATCCCTCGCCCCCTCCGGTTGCGGATCTTGCCGCCGAGGACCGCTTCGAGGCCATGGGCCTCGGCTTCCAGACCGCGCTGCGCCAAGGCTTCCAAGATCTCGCCCGCGCCCATCCCAACCGCGTCCGGCTGATTGACGGCAGCGGCCCGGCCGAAGCCGTGGCCGCCCGCGTCAGGGGTGCTTTATGAGCGACGATCCCGATCTCCCGGTTGAATCCGACCGCGTTCCCGGCGCGCCGCACCCGCGCGAGACGCGCCGGCTGGTCGGTCAGGACCCGGCACTTGCCGCCTTCCGAACCGCAGCCGCCTCGGGCCGGATGCATCACGGCTGGCTCATCACCGGCCCCCGCGGCACCGGCAAGGCGACGCTGGCCTGGATCATCGCCCGCTGGCTTCTGGCCGGAACAGGCTCGCCCGACCTGTCGGTGCCCGAGGATCACCCCGTCGCCCGCCGCCTGCGCGCCCTGTCCGAGCCGCGCCTGCATCTGGTCCGCCGCTCTCTCGACGACAAGGGCCGCCTGCGGGCCGAGATCGTGGTCGAGGATATCCGCAAGCTGCTGTCCTTCTTCCACATGAGCGCGGCCGAGGGCGGCCGCCGCGTCGCCATCATCGACGCCGCCGACGACATGAACACCGCCGCCGCCAACGCCGTGCTGAAAATGCTGGAAGAACCGCCCGAGGGCGCGGTCCTGCTGCTGGTAGCGCACCAGCCCGCGCGGCTTCTGCCGACGATCCGCTCGCGCTGCCGCGAGTTGCGGCTGATGCCGCTGTCGCCCGAGGACATGGCGACGGCGCTCGCGCCGCTTGAGGTGGCGGGCAATCCGGCGCGACTGGGGGCGCTGGCAGGCGGTTCGGTCGGCGAGGCGCTGCGGCTTTCGGGCCAGGACGGGCTGGACCGCTATGCCGATCTCGTCGCGCTGTTTGCCCGGCCCGAGATGGACCGGCAGGCCGCCGCTGCCTTCGCGCAGGACGCGGCGGGCCGTCCGGGCGCCGGGGGCGATCCCTTTGACCTGACCATGACACTGCTCGACCGCTTTCTTTCCCGCGCGGCGCGCACCGGGCTGATGGGCGCGCAACTGCCCGAGGCGGCCGAGGGGGAAAGCGCGGTGCTGGCCCGCATCTCGCCCGACGACCGCGCCGCCCGGCACTGGGCCTCTGCGCAGGCCGAACTTTCGGCGCGCGCCCGCGCCGGGCGGGCGGTCAACCTTGACCCTGTGGCGCTGGTGATGGATATGCTCCTGACCCTGGCGCAGACCCCCGGTGCCACCGAGGCGCGGGGCCGAGGATGACGCGATGACCCCGACCGACAATCTTGCGCCGGCATTGGTGGACAGCCACTGCCACCTGGACTTTCCCGATTTCGACGGGCAGCAGACCGATCTGGTTGCCCGTGCCCGTGCCGCCGGCGTCACCCGCATGGTCACGATCTGCACCCGCCTGCGGCTGGAACCGCAGGTCCGCGCCATCGCCGAGGCGCATGAGGGCGTCTTCTACGCCGCCGGCACCCACCCGATGCAGGCGGCCGAGGAACCCCTTGCCAGCGTCGGGGAACTGGCTGTCCTGTCCGCGCATCCCAAGTTCGTCGGCATCGGCGAAACCGGGCTGGATTACCACTATACCGCCGACAGCGCCGCCATTCAGGCCGAAAGCTTGGAAGTCCACATAGAGGCCGCGCGGCAAACCGGGCTGCCGCTGATCATCCATTCGCGCGATGCAGACGACGACATGGCCGCGATCCTGACCCGCGAGCACGCGGCGGGGCCGTTCTCGGCCGTGATGCACTGCTATACCTCGGGGCCGCAATTGGCGCGCACGGCGCTGGACCTCGGCTTCTACCTGTCGATGTCGGGGATCGCGGCCTTCCCCCGCTCGACCGAGATCCGCGAGATCTTCGCGGCCGCCCCCCGCGACCGGGTGCTGGTGGAAACCGACGCGCCCTTCCTTGCGCCCCCGCCCCATCGCGGCAAGCGCAACGAACCGGCCTATGTCGCCCATACCGCCCGCGTCGGCGCCGAGCTTTTCGGCATGACCTTCCCTGAGTTCGCGGTGCTCACCAGCGCCAATTTCGACCGCCTATTCCCCAAGGCCGCCGCATGATCCGCGCGACGATCCTCGGCTGCGGGTCGTCGGGGGGCGTGCCGAGGCTGGGCGGAAACTGGGGCGCCTGCGATCCGGCGAACCCCAGGAACCGGCGCCGGCGCTGCGCGCTGCTGGTCGAACGGCAGGGCGCCGGGGGGGCGACCCGCGTGCTGATCGACACCGGGCCGGACATGGTGCCGCAACTGCTGGACGCGGGCGTAGGACTGCTGGACGGGGTGGTCTGGACCCATCCTCATGCCGACCACATCCACGGCATCGACGACCTGCGCCAGATCGTCCACAACCGGCGATCCATCCTGCCGGGCTGGGCCGACCGGCCCACCACTGCGGCGCTGATGAACCGCTTCGGCTATGCCTTCGAGACGCCGCCCGGATCGCCCTATCCTCCGATCCTTGAACTGCATCTGATCGGCGGTCCCTTCACGATCCACGGCGAGGGCGGCCCGATCCATGTCACCCCCTTCACCGTGGACCACGGCATTCCCGCGCTGGGACTTCGCATCTTTGGGGGTGAGGACGCCCCGGCGCTGGTCTATCTGCCGGACGTGCTGGCGATCCCCGATGACGCCTGGCCCGCGATCATGGACGCAGAGGTCTTCATCTGCGACGCCCTGCGCCGCACGCCCCATCCCAGCCACGCGCATCTGGCGCTGGCGCTGGAATGGATCGAGCGCTCACGCGCCCGGCGTGGCATCCTGACCAACATGCACATCGACCTGGACCATGACGCAGTGATGGCCGAGACGCCCGATCACGTCATCCCCGCCCATGACGGGATGGTCGTCGAGCTTTGAGCGCGCTGTTCGACGTCATCCTGCCGGTCTTCCTGGTGATCGGCGCGGGCTATCTCGTCTCTTGGCGCGGGTGGTTCAGCCCGGCGGGGGTCGACGGGCTGCAGCGCTATGCCCAGAACTTCGCGGTGCCGGTGCTGCTGTTCAGCTCGATGGCGGCGCTGGACCTGTCGGCCGACTTCGATCCATGGCTGTTGCTGGCCTTCTACCTTGGCGCGTTCACCTCGTTCCTGGTCGGCTGGATCGTCGCGTGGCGGGTGATCGGCCGCTCGCCCGAGGATGCCGTCGCCATCGGCTTCGCCTGCCTGTTCTCGAACTCGCTGCTGCTGGGCATCCCGATCATGGAGCGCGCTTACGGTCCGCAGTCGCTGGCCGGCAACTTCACCATCATCGCACTGCACTCGCCCCTGCTTTACACGCTGGGGATCACGGTGATGGAGTTCACGCGCGCCCATGGCAGCGGGGTCTCGCCCGGCCGGGTCGCCCTGCGGGCACTGCACGGGGTCGTGCGGACGCCGCTGGTCATCGGTATCCTTTGCGGGCTGGCGGTGAACCTGCTGACGCAAGGCGGGCTGGTCCTGCCCGAAGGCTTCTGGGCGGCGGTCGAGATGATCGCGCGCTCTGCCCTTCCCGCGGCGCTGTTCGCCTTGGGGGGCGTGTTGCTGCGCTACAAGCCCCAAGGGGACGCGGCGTCCATCGCCCTGATCTGCGGCTGCTCGCTGATCCTGCACCCCGGCCTGACCTATGGGCTGGGGATGATCTTCGGGCTGGATACGGACGGGCTGCGGTCGGCGGTGGTGACGGCGACGATGGCGCCGGGCGTGAACGCCTATCTGTTCGCCAATCTTTACGGCACAGCCATCCGAAGCGCGGCTTCGGCGGTGCTCATTGGCACGGCCCTGTCGATCCTGACGGTCTGGGGCTGGCTGGAGATCCTGCCCTAGACCCGCACCCCGTAGTAGCCAATCGCGGGGCCGATCTCGTCTTCCTCGTAGCGGAAATGCGACCGCACGGCGCGGTCCAGCGCGGCAAAGCGCTCGGCGCAGGCATCGAACCGTGCAGGCGACGGATCCGTGGCCAGCGCATCGGCGGCCTCGGCCAGCACCTCGATCAGATGCTCAAGCCCGCGATGTTCCTGCCGCAGCCGGAACAGCACGGCGTTCAGGACCTCGTTCCCCTGCACTTCCAACTGCGGGTAAAGGTGGAAATCCTTGATCTGGTGATGCGTGGTGATCGCCCGGCAGGATGCCCCGCAGGCCGTCCCGAACAGCCTCAGGTTTTGCGCCATCGGCATCCCGCGCACCGCAGGCGCAAGCTCGCCGGGCTGCCGCAGCCCCGCCCGGATGTCGCCCATCAGCGCGCCCACCGCCGACAGGTCGCGCAGATACAGGCGGTGGATCGCGGCCAGACCCCGGCCGTTCAGTTCCTGAAAAGGGTCCAGCGTGAAGCCGGGCGCGCGGGGGCGGGCGACATCGTCCGCGATCTCCTCGGGCGTCATGAGTGGGTCAACCCGCGCAGCCGCTCGCCCCGGCGGCGCAGCAGTTCCACCGTCGCCAGCAGCGCGATCGAGAAGATCACCAGCAGCGTGGCGACGGCGAGGATCGCCGGGCTGATCTGCTCGCGAATGCCGTTCCACATCTGCCGCGGGATCGTCTGCTGGTCGGGGCCGGCAATGAACAGCACCGCCACCACCTCATCGAACGAGGTGACGAAGGCGAACAGCGCGCCCGAGATCACGCCCGGCAGGATCAGCGGCATCGTGACCTTGAAGAAGGTCGTCCTCGGGTTCGCCCCCAAGGACGCTGCTGCCCGGTTCAACGACTGGTCAAAGCCGATCAGCGTCGCGGTCACGGTGATGATGACGAAGGGAATCCCCAGTGTCGCATGGGCGAGGATCACGCCCAGGTAGGTATTGGCCAGGCAGCCCGAGTTCGACAGCACCGGCGCCAGCAGTCGCCCGAAGGTCGAGGTCGTGTCCACGCAGGCGGACGAATAGAAGAAGAACATCCCTGTCGCGGTGATGATGATCGGCACGATCATGGGCGAGATCAGCACCGCCATGATGATCCGGCGGAACGGCATCTCTTTCCGCGCCAGCCCCAGCGCCGCCAGCGTCCCCAGCACGGTGGCAAGGATCGTCGAGAAGAAGCCGATGATCAGCGAGTTCTTGGCCGCATTGATCCAGCGCGCGTTGTTCCACGCATCCGCCCACCAGCTTGTGTCCCGCGGCGCATCCGGGTTCGCCATGCCGAATGTCAGCAGCGTGTCATACCAGCGCAGGGAATAACCCTCGGGGTCGAAGGAGCGCATCCTGTCGGTGAAGGTGAAATAAGGCTCGGCGTTGAAGCTGAGCGGGATCACCACCACGATCGGCGCGATCAGGAAGAAAAAGATCGCTACGCAGATCGCGATGTAGATCCAGTGCCAGATCCGTTCCAGCGGCGAAGCATAGGTCGGCAGCGCCATTCGGTTCACCCCAGCTTGAGATTGTCGATCCCGACCATGCGGTCATAGACCCAGTAGAGGATGAGGACTCCGGCCAGCAGCAGCGCGGCCAATGCCGCGGCCATCGACCAGTTCAGCGTTTCCGTCATGTGCATGGCGATCATGTTGGAAATCAACTGCCCCGAGGACCCGCCCACCAGCGCCGGCGTGATGTAGTAGCCGACCGCCAGGATGAACACGAGCAGGGCGCCCGCTCCCAGCCCCGGCAGGGTCTGTGGGAAATAGACCCGGCGGAAGGCCGTCCAGCTTGTCGCCCCAAGCGAGCGGGCGGCGCGGACATAGCTGGGATTGATCGTCCGCATCACGGAATACAGCGGCAGGATCATGAAGGGCAGCAGGATATGGGTCATGGCGATGATCGTGCCGGTCCGGTTGTAGATCATCTGCAGCCGCCCGTCCTGCCCGATCATCCCCAGCCAGACGAGGATGTCGTTCACGACCCCCTGCTGCTGCAGCAGGACCATCCAAGCTGTCGTCCGCACCAGAAGCGAGGTCCAGAAGGGCAGCAGAACCAGGATCATCAGCAGGTTCGATTTCCGCGTCGGCAGCGTCGCCAGCAGATGCGCGATGGGGAAACCCAGCACAAAGGTCAGCCCGGTGATCAGCAGCGACAGCCAGAAGGTCCGCATGAACAGCATCCCGTAGACCTGCTGGCGCTCGGGGACGCTGACGATCTCGTTCTGGTCGTTGCGGGTCAGGTCCATTGCGGCCAGGTAGAAATTCGCCGTATAGGCTGTCGAGGCCGAACGCATGGCCCGCCACAGCGTCGGGTCCTGCCACCGAGGATCGACCTCGGTCAACGCCTCGCGGTAAGGTGGCTCGAACCCGCCGCGCGCCTGCCGGCCGGTCGAGGTGAACAGCGAGCGGGTGCCCGGCACGTCATAGTTCATCCGGGTGCCGACGATGCCGATGGTGCGGGCCTCGGCCGCCGCCGTCAGGTCGGCGGTCAGCGCGGCGAAAGCCGTCTCGTCGGGCTGGGTGCCGGGCGGGTTCTCGGCGAACCAGGCGGAAATCTGCGGCATGTTGGCCGCAAAGCCGTCGTTGTACATCGAGCGGTGCAGCATCTGCCCGATCGGAATCACGAAGGTCACGACCACGAACAGCAGCAGCGGCGCCACCAGCAGGAAGGCCCGCCGGCGTGACCGAGCCGAACTGCGGGCCAATGCCCGGGCCAAGGGGCGGCCGTCCGCGGTCGTCAGCATTGCGGGCGCGCCGCCGGCTTTCCTGACGATGGCTGCATGGGGGTCGAGAGCGGTTGCCATGTCGGTCCTATCGCTTTGGCCGCGGTATCGGGCCGGTCGTCATTCGCTGCCCAGCCACGCGGTGAAGCGGGCGCGCAGTTCGGTTTCGTGGTCGGCCCAGAATGCCGGGTCCACGAACAGGGAACTGGTCATGTTGTCGGGTGCGGTTGGCAGGTGCGGACCCATCGGCGTTGTGCCATCGCCTACGAAATTGCCTACCATCGCCTGCGCCGACCGGCGGGGCGGACCATAGGGCAGGATCTCGGCGGCATGGGCCAGCACCTCGGGCGAGGTCGAGAAAGCCACGAAATCCCGCGCGGCCTCAAGGTTCGGCGCACCTTTCGGGATCACCCAGCCCTCGACTTCCAGCATCTGGGCGTCCCACAGGATCGCCAGCGGCAGCCCGTCCACCTGCGCGGCCTTGAAGACGCGGCCGTTATAGGCATGGGCCAGCGCGACCTCGCCATCGGCAAGAAGCTGGATCGGCTGGGCCCCGGCCTCCCACCAGACGATCTCGTCGCGAATGGTGTCGAGCTTCGCCAGCGCGCGTTCCACCCCCTCGGGCGTGGCCAGCACGTCATAGACCTGGTCCAGCGGCACGCCGTCGCCGACCAGCGCGAGTTCCATCGTGAACTGGGGCGTGCGGCCCAGGCCGCGGCGTCCGGGAAAGCGCTGCAGGTCGAAGAAGTCGGCAGCCGTGGCGGGGGGCGTTTCAAGCCGCCCCGCATCATAGGCGATGACGGTCGAATAGATATCCGTGGCGACAAAGCATTCGGTCAGGGTGCCGGGCAGGAAATCCTCGGCCACCGTGCCGTTCGCCGCCGGTGCGAGGCGGGAGGGATCGATCGGCTCGGCATCGCCTTCCTCGCAGAGCCGCATCCCCGCCCCCTGCCCGACGCTGGCGACATCGGCGGAAACGTTGCCGGCCTCGACCTGCGCCTTGACCATTCCGGCAGGGTCATCGGTATCGACGAAGCGCACCGGACGGCCGGTCCGTTCAGTAAAGGGGCGGGCCATCGCGGCATCCTGCAGCGCCGCAAAGTCGCCGCCCCACGAGACGATCACCAGCGGCTTCTGCTGCGCCCAAGCGGGCGCGGCAAGCATCACGGCGGCAAGGATCAGCGATCGGTGCATCGGAATGTCCGGGTTGCAAGGGGCAGCCGGGGCGCGAACGCCCCCGCCATCATGTCAGCCAGCAAGCCAGGCGTTGAAGCGTTCCGTCAACTCGGTGCCATGGTCGGCCCAGAAGCCGGCGTCGTTGACCAGCGCGCTTTCGGCGTTCTCAGGGGTGGTCGGCAGGTAGGGCGCCATCTCGGTGGTCCCGTCCTTGTAGGTGCCGACGCTGGCCGCCGCCGATTTGCGCGGCGGGCCATAGGCGATGTATTTCGACAGGTCTGCCTGCCGCGCCGGGTCCGAGGCAAAGGCGATGAACTGCATCGACTTCTCGACATCCGGCGCGCCCCTCGGCACCACCCAGTAATCCATGTCCAGGTTCGCGCCGTCCCAGATAAAGGCGAAAGGCTTCCCTTCCTCGACAATGGCGTCGAAGATCCGACCGTTATAGGCCAGCGTCATCGAGACCTCCCTGTCGGCCAGCAGTTGCGGCGCCTGCGCGCCTGCCTCCCACCAGACCACCTGGTCCTTGATCGTGTCCAGCTTGGCAAAGGCGCGGTCCACGCCCTCGGGCGTCGAAAGCACGTCATAGACTTGGTCGGGCGGCACGCCGTCGCCCAGCAGGGCGAATTCCAGCGCATATTTCGGGCGCTTGATGATGCCGCGCTTGCCGGGGAACTGCGCCGTGTCAAAGAAATCCGCGACAGTCGCGGGCGCGCCGTTCGGGAAAGCCTCGGTGTCATAGGCGATCACGGTCGACCACACCATGATGGCGGTCGCGCAGTCATGCAGCGCCTGCGGCAGGTAGTCGTCGGCAGCGGTGGTCCCGTCCGCCGCGGCGGGCAGCGTCGCCGGGTCGATCGGCTCGATCAGCCCCTCGTCGCACAGGCGGATCACGTCCGACTGCTCGACGTCATAAACGTCGCTGGTGACGTTGCCGGCCTCGACCTCGGCCTTCAGCTTGGCCGGAGGGTCCGAGTTGTCGACCATGTTGGCCTGGATGCCGGTCGCCTCGGTGAAGGGCCGGGCGAAGGCCTGGTTCACCGCCTCGCCGAAGGCGCCGCCATAGGTAGTGATGTTGATTGAATCCTGCGCCTGCGCCGCGCCCGCGAGGGCCAGCGCCAAAGCCGTTCCCGCGATCAGGTTCCGTGCCATGTCCGCTCTTTCGCAACCATAAGGGTGAAGGCGGCGCCATGCCCGGCGCCGCCGCAGGACCGTCAACCGGCCAGCCAGGCGTTGAAACGCTCGCTCAGTTCGCCGTCGTGATCGACCCAGAAGTCGAGGTTCGAGGCGATCCCCTGTTCGAGGTTCTCGGGCGAGGTCGGCAGGTGCGGCGACATCGGGGTTTCGGTGCCCGCGACATTGCCGACCAGCGACGACGACGACCGGCGCGGAGGGCCGTAGCTGATATGCTCGGCGGCCTTGGCAAGCTGCTCGGGGCGGGTCGAGAACTCGATGTATTTCAGCGCGTTTTCCATGTTGGGCGCGCCCTTGGGGATGACCCAGCCTTCCATCTCGTAGATCTGGCCGTTCCAGATGATGTTGAAGGGCTTGTTCTCGCCAATGGCGGCGTTGAAGATCCGGCCGTTGAAGGCAAAGGCCATCGTGACCTCGCCATCCGCCAGCAGTTGCGGCGGCTGGGCGCCGGCTTCCCACCAGATCACGTCGTTCTTGATCGTGTCGAGCTTGGCAAAGGCGCGATCCACGCCCTCGGGCGTCGCCAGCACGTCATAAACCTCGGCCGGGGGGACGCCATCGGCCATCAGCGCCAGTTCCAGGTTGAACTTGGCCCCTTTCCGCATGGTGCGCTTGCCGGGGAAGGCGGCGGTGTCGAAGAAATCGGCCGGGGATGCCGGCTTGGCGTCGGGGAACTTGCTGTCGTCATAGGCCAGCACCATCGAATAGACATCGGTCGCCACGAAGCAATCCGTCAGCGCGCCCTCGATGAAATCCTCCTCGGCCGAGGTGCCGTCGGCAGCCGCGCTGAGGATCGACGGATCGATCTCTTCCAGCGCGCCCTCGTCGCAAAGCCGAACAGCGTCGGCATATTCGACCGAGGCCACGTCGGCGGTGACGTTGCCCGCCTCGACCATCGCCTTGATCGGGGTCGCTGGGTTGTCGGCGTCGGCCACGGTGATGCGGATGCCGGTCTCGGCCTCGAAGGGCGCGTTATAGGCGATGGCATGGGACTGGCCGTAGGCCCCCCCCCAGTCCAGAACGTTCAGCACGCCGCCGCTTTGGGCAAAGGCCGCCGAGCCAAGACCGACCAGCGCGGTCGTGGCGATCAGAAGTTTCTTCATGTCTTTCCTCCCTTTATTGTTATTCATTCAAACCGGATCGAGCGCCCGCGCATCCTGCGGGTTCCAGCCGATGCGGATATGCTGGCCGGGCTGCAGACGGGTCTGGCCCAGCGTGTTGCGGAATTTCATCACGAAGTCGTCGCTGCCCGCGACCTTCATCCGCGCCCGCAGGATATCACCCATGTAGATCACGTCGCGCACCTCGGCGTCGATCGTATGGGTGCCCGCGGGCATCAGGTCGGGCTTGAACTCGACCCGTTCCGGGCGGATCGAGACCATCGTCTGCTGCCCCACCTCACGGATGTTGACGGCAGTGGCGTCGATCAGCTCGCCCGTCGCCAACCGAACCTCGGCGCGTTGGCCATCCAGTTTCTCGATCGTGCCGGACAGCTTGTTGTTTTCCCCGATGAACCCGGCAACAAAGCTGTTTTCCGGCTGTTCATACAGCACCGAGGGCGGCGCGAGCTGCTGGATGCGCCCGTCGTTGAAGACGGCGATGCGGTCCGACATCGTCAGCGCCTCGCCCTGGTCATGGGTCACATAGACGACCGTGATCCCGAGATTGTCATGCAGCGACTTGATCTCATACTGCATATGCTCGCGAAGCTGCTTGTCCAGCGCGCCCAGGGGTTCATCCATCAGCACAAGCTGCGGGTCGAAGACCAGCGCGCGGGCCAAGGCGATCCGCTGCTGCTGACCCCCCGAAAGCTGCGCCGGACGGCGGTTGCGGAAGCGGCCCATCTGCACCATGTCCAGCGCCCGGATGATCCGGCTTTCGCGTTCGGCCTTGCCCATGCCGCGCACTTCAAGCGGAAAGGCCAGATTCTCGCCCACCGTCATGTGCGGGAACAAGGCGTAGTTCTGGAACACCATCCCGATGCCGCGCTTGTGCGGCGGCACGTCGTTGATGTTGCGATCCCCCAGCCTGATCTCGCCATGGGTCGCTGTCTCGAAGCCCGCCAGCATCATCAGGCAGGTGGTCTTGCCGGAACCGGACGGCCCCAGCATCGTCAGGAACTCGCCCTTGCCGATCGACAGATTGAGGTCTTTCACCACAAGCGTCTGGCCGTCGTAACTTTTCTGGACGTGGTCGAAGACGACGAATCCGTCATTGCCGGTCGGGGTCAAGGCGTCTGCTCCCTGTCTTCCTGTTCTTTGTTGCGTCACTCTATGCAACGGAAACGCAAAGCTGCAACGTGATAATGCGGCAGGTTTTACCGGGCGTGGCACGGACCGGAAACTTGCCGGATGCAAGGGCATCCTGCCGGACAGCACGGCATTCCACGCCCGGGACATGAAAAAGGCGCCCCGAGGGGCGCCCTTGTCATGGTGCGGTCGAAAAGACTCGAACTTTCACTCCGGTTAAGGAACAGCGACCTCAACGCTGCGCGTCTACCAATTCCGCCACGACCGCATTCCGTGGTGGGCGTGACATAGCCGCGCCCGCCGCGTTTGAAAAGGGGTCATTCGGCGGCGATCACCGCGCCGGGCACATAATTCAGCACGGGCGCGAGCCAGCGTTCCGCCTCGGCCAGGCTCATCTCCTTGCGGGCGGCATAGTCGGCAACCTGGTCAGCCTCGACCTTGGCGACGCCGAAGTAATAGGCATCCGGGTGCGCGATATAGAGGCCCGAGACGGAAGACCCCGGCCACATCGCCATCGACTCGGTCAGTTCAACCCCCGTCGCGGCGGTGGCGTCCAGCAGGTCGAAAAGCGTGCGCTTCTCGGTATGGTCGGGCTGGGCAGGATAGCCGGGCGCGGGGCGGATGCCGCGATAGGGTTCGGGGATCAGTTCCACAGGCGTGAAGGACTCGTCGGGGGCATATCCCCAGAACTCGCGCCGCACCCGTTCGTGGACCATCTCGGCCAAGGCCTCGGCGAAGCGGTCGGCCAGAGCCTGCAGCAGAATCGCCGAGAAATCGTCATGCGCATCCTTGAACGCCTGCACGCGGGCTGATTCGTCGCCTGCTGTCACGACAAAGCCACCGATCCAGTCGGGCTGCCCTTCCGGCGCCACGAAATCCGCCAGCGCAACGTTCGGCCGCCCGTCGCGCTTGGTCACCTGCTGGCGCAGCGTGTGCATCGTGGCAAGCTCGGTCCCGCGATCCTCGCCCGTCCACAAGCGGATGTCGTCGCCGACGCGGTTCGCGGGCCAGAAACCCACCACGGCCCGAGGGCTGAGCCACTTTTCCTCGACAATCTGCTTCAGCATCGCCTGCGCATCCGCGAACAGCGCGCGGGCGGCCTCGCCCTGAGCAGGATGGTCCAGCAGCTTGGGATATACGCCCTTCATCTCCCAAGTCTGGAAGAACGGCGTCCAGTCGATGTAGCGGGCGGCCTCGGCCAGATCCCAGCCATCAAGGGTCTTCGTGCCGACGAACTGCGGCGGCGTCGCCTCGTAGGCCGACCAGTCAACCTTCACCGCATTCGCCCGCGCATCCTCGATCGACAGCCGGGCACGCTTGTCGTCGCCACGGTTATAGCGGGTGGCAACCTCCTGATATTCATTTCTCACATTGCTGATGTAGCTGATCTTTTCGTCCGACAGCAGGTTCGAGACGACGCCCACGGCACGGCTTGCATCGGTGACATAGACGGTCTGGCCCTTGTGATAGCGCGGGTCGATCTTGACTGCCGTATGCACCCGGCTGGTCGTCGCGCCGCCGATCAGCAGCGGAATGTCGAAGCCCTCGCGTTCCATTTCCGCGGCGACATGCACCATTTCGTCCAGGCTGGGCGTGATGAGGCCGGAAAGGCCGATGATGTCCACCTTCTCGGCCTTGGCGGTCTCAAGGATCTTCTGCGCCGGGACCATCACACCGAGGTCGATGATCTCGTAGTTGTTGCAGGCGAGGACCACGCCGACGATGTTCTTGCCGATGTCATGGACGTCGCCTTTCACGGTCGCCATCAATATCTTGCCCGCGGAACTTGAAGCTCCGTCAGATTTTTCCGCCTCCATGTATGGCAGAAGGTGGGCGACGGCCTGCTTCATCACACGGGCGGATTTCACCACCTGCGGCAGGAACATCTTGCCCGCGCCGAACAGGTCGCCCACGACGTTCATCCCCCCCATCAGCGGGCCTTCGATGACGTGCAGGGGGCGGGCGGCGACCAGCCGCGCTTCTTCGGTGTCCTCGGTGATGAACTCGGTGATGCCGTTGACCAACGCGTGTTCCAGCCGCTTGTCCACCGGCCATTCGCGCCAGCGCAGGTCTTTCTCGCGCGCCTTGGCCCCCCCTTCGCCCTTGTAGCGCTCGGCCAGTTCCAGCAGCCGCTCGGTCGAATCCGCACGGCGGTTCAGGACCACGTCCTCGCAGGCCTCGCGCAGTTCCGGGTCGATCTGGTCATAGACGGCAAGCTGCCCCGCGTTCACGATCCCCATGTCCATGCCGGCCTGGATCGCGTGATACAGGAAGACGGCGTGCATCGCCTCGCGCACCGGCTCGTTGCCGCGGAAGCTGAAGGACAGGTTCGAGACGCCGCCCGAGACATGGACATGCGGCAGTTGCTGCCGGATGCGGCGCGTGGCGTTGATGAAATCTACGCCGTAGTTGTCGTGTTCCTCAATCCCCGTGGCGACTGCGAAGATGTTGGGGTCGAAGATGATGTCCTCGGGCGGGAAGCCCACCTCGTTCACCAGCAGGTCATAAGCGCGGGCGCAGATTTCGACCTTGCGGTTTTCCGTGTCGGCCTGCCCCGTCTCGTCAAAGGCCATGACGACAACCGCCGCGCCATAGCGGCGGCAAAGGCGGGCGTGGTGCAGGAACGCCTCCTCGCCCTCCTTGAGGCTGATCGAGTTCACGATTGCCTTGCCTTGGGTGCATTTCAGCCCGGCCTCGATCACCTCCCATTTCGACGAATCGATCATCAGCGGCACGCGGGCGATGTCGGGTTCCGCCGCGATCAGGTTCAGGAAGGCGGTCATGACGGCGGCCGAATCGATCAGCCCTTCGTCCATGTTCACGTCGATGATCTGGGCGCCGTTTTCCACCTGGTCCCGCGCGACCTCCAGCGCGGCCGGATAGTCGCCCGCAGTGATCAGCTTGCGGAAGCGGGCCGAGCCGGTGACGTTCGTCCGTTCCCCCACGTTCACGAAGGGGATCGCATCGGTCTTGACGAAAGGCTCCAGCCCCGACAGCCGCAGTTGCGGCGCGATCTCGGGCACCGAACGGGGGACCTTACCCGCCACGGCTTCGGCAATCGCGGCGATATGTTCGGGCGTCGAGCCGCAGCAGCCGCCGACGATGTTGACCAGCCCTTCCTCGGCAAAGCCGCCGATTTGGGCAGCCATCAGCGTGGGCGTCTCGTCATAGGCCCCCATCTCGTTCGGCAGGCCCGCGTTCGGATAGGCGCAGACCAGCGTATCCGCGACCTCGGACAATTCCGCCAGATGCGGGCGCATCGCATCCGCGCCCAGCGCGCAGTTCAGCCCCACCGTCAGCGGCCGCGCGTGGTGGATCGAGTGCCAGAAGGCCGTTGGCGTCTGCCCCGACAGCGTCCGCCCCGACAGGTCGGTGATCGTGCCCGAGATCATCACGGGCAGGATCAGGCCGGTGTCCTCGAACACCTCTTCGGCGGCAAAGATCGCGGCCTTGGCGTTCAGCGTGTCGAAGATCGTCTCGATCAGGATCAGATCGGCCCCGCCCGCGATCAGCCCCTGGATCTGCTCGGCATAGGCCACGCGCAGCTGGTCGAAGCTGACCGCGCGGAAGCCGGGGTTGTTGACGTCGGGGCTGAGCGAGGCCGTCCGGTTCGTCGGTCCCAGCGCGCCGGCAACCCAGCGCATCCGCCCGTCCTGCGCCGTCGCCCGGTCCAGCGCCCGCCGCGCCAGCGCCGCGCCCTCGCGGTTCAGGGCGAAAACCCGTTCCTGCATCCCGTAATCGGCCTGCGCGATCGAGGTCGAGGAAAAAGTGTTCGTCTCGACGATATCCGCTCCGGCGAGTGCGTATCGGAAATGGATTTCCTCGATCGCCTCGGGCTGGGTCAGGTTCAGAAGGTCGTTGTTGCCCTTCTGCGGATGGTCCGAATGAAGATGACAGGCGCATCCCCCTGCCCGGTTCGTCTCTCCCTGAAAGTCATCCTCGGACAGGCCGAGTTGCTGGATCTGCGTGCCCATCGCCCCGTCGAGGATCAGGATGCGCGCTTGGGCGGCGGCGCGGATGGCATCGAACACAGGGGACAACTTGGGCATGACGGACCTCGGGCAATTACCGGTCCGGTATAGCGGGCAAAGAAGGAAAGGTGAAACTCATGTCTTGCAGATAAGACATGAACTCAGCTCATGATAAACCATGGCGCCATTGCCGGGCACGGGCATTGGCGCCATGTCGCGCGCAAGATCAGCCTTCCTGCGACGCCGGCCTAAACGAAATCAAGCGGATCATGGTTCTTGAAGATATAAACGTCGTCGCCGACCTTCATCACCGTGTCGGGACCGGCGGCATGAAGACCCCCGAACACCCGCATCTCCATGATCGCCTTCAGCCCGAAGGTGCCGCCGATGCTGATACTGTCAACGCCGATCTCGAAATCGGTGAAGGTCGCCCTGCTCTGCCCCGAGGAATGGATGTTCAGAAAGACGAAGTGATCGGCCCCCGCGCCCCCGGTCAGGAAACTGGTGCTGGTGCCGCTCATGTTGCAGACGAACCGGTCGTTTCCGTTGCCGCCATCCAGGTAGTCGGTCCCCGCGCCACCGTCGAGATAGTCGTCGCCGTCCCCGCCGTTCAGCACATCATTGCCGTTGTTGCCGTAAAGCGTGTCATCGCCCGACTGGCCATGCAGGGTGTCGTTGCCCTCACCGCCATGCAGGGTATCGGCATGATTGCCGCCAAGCAGCAGGTCGTGACCGCCATTGCCGATCAGCCGGTCGTCGCCGTCGCCGCCGGTGATCGTGTCGTTGTCGGCGTTTCCGTCGATCACGTCGGCGCCGTCGCCTCCGTCCAGGCTGTCATGCCCGCCGCCGCCAAGGAGTTCGTCATCGCCGGCATCGCCATGGATGGTGTCGTTCCCGACCGCGCCCAGAAGCCGGTCGTCCCCCGCTCCTCCGCGGATCAGGTCGTTGCCGTTGCCGCCGTCCAGCGTATCCGCGCCGTCATTCCCCCATAGGGTATCGTTGCTGGCCCCCGCGGCGATGTGGTCATCGCCGGCACCGCCTTCCAGCCAGTCATTGCCGGTGCTGCCGGTGATGGTGTCGTCGCCCCCAAGCCCGTGCACGCGCCCGCCGTCGCGGGTGAAACGCTCGCCCTGGATGTCCTGGAAGCCGACCGCGATGCTGTCCGCGTCTTCCGTGCCCTGGATGATCCCGTCCGGCCGGCGGAGGTTCATCAGGATCACCTGGCCCGCCCCCCAGTCCAGCATCATGTCATCGACGACGCCATCGCCGTCATGGTCCAGGTATTGTCCCGCTTCCATGATGCGATCGCTGCCCCAGAGCTGCCCGCCCAGTGTCAGCCGGTCCCCCTGATCATGGCGCAGATCCGTGATCACGGCCTTGCCGGCCGACAGGATGAACTGATCGGCACCGCGTCCGCCGGTCAAAATGTCGCTGCCCGCGCCATCGTGCAGCACGTCGTCCCCGTCGCCGCCCGACAGCACGTCATCCCCCGCGCCGCCATGCAGCGTATCATCGTCGCCCTGCCCGAAAAGATAGTCGCGCCCAGAGGTTCCGGTCAGGACATCGTTCCCCCGGCCGCCATAAAGCATGTTCATCGCCTGATCGATGGCCGTCAGCGTGTCGTTGCCACCATGGCCGGCAGCATAGCCAAGGCCTTTCAGGTTCAGCCAGGTGCCATCTTCGGCATAAACGTTGCCTGGCAGCAGCGTGGCGGTGATCCGGTCGTTGCCGGCGCGGGCCGGATCATTCTCATCCAGCAGAAAGCCGTTCATCCCGTGGGCATAGCTGTCGGGATGCTGGAAGTTGATGAAGCGACCGTTGTTGATGGTGACAAAGGACGAGCCGCTGGTCTCGGCCCCCGGGAACCAGCCAAGGCCGATCCCGGCATCGGCAAACACCTCATAGGCGCGCGCCATCCAGAAGGACACGTCGCCCGAGCGAACATCGTTTACTGCCGAGCCAAGCGCATTTGTCTCGGTCAGGATCACGTCATCATCGCCCAAGGCCGCATACTGCTGGCGGATGAAGGACTCGAAGCCCTCGATCTCCTGCCCGGCAGAGCGGGTCCAGTGGGGATAGAGATGCGCCGACCAGACCAGATCCGCGCCCGCGGCCTGCCGGATCTGGTCGAGAACGCTGCGCCCGTCTTCGCTGGACGCGGTTCTGGCCAGAACGTCGAACTGGGCGGAATACATCCACCCGCCGATCATGATCTTCGCGTCGGAATGCGCATCGACCAGCGCCGCGAATTCGGCCATGTGGTCGCCGTAGAGCCGCACGAACTCGCCGGTGCCGCCGGCGAGGTTTTCCGCGCGTCCGTAGGCCGCAGGCTCGTTCGCGGCCTCAAGCGCGTAGATGGCCGCGTCCACGACGGGGTGGCGGTCGAGCCAGGCGAACATCCTTTCCCATGACCCGATCATCCGGTCGTGGACCGATCCGCCCAGCGCGTCGCGCATCTGCGCCAGATCGGCGCTGTTGTTCTCGCCCAGTTGCTGCGTCTCGCCGTCGGCATAGACCATGACGATCCCGAACCCCTGTCGCGCGGCTTCGACAAGGAAGCGTTCGTACATGGGATCGAGGCTTCCATCCGCGTTGAACGAATAGGCGTTGAACGGAAGCCGCAGGGTGCTCACATCCGGCAGGCTCTGCCGCAGCAACCGGGCATAAGCCTCGGGCTGGTTTTCCATCCCCATGGGGCGCGTCTGGAACTGCGACTGCCAGATATAGTATTTTTCGTTGCCGGCGATATTGCCCGCGTATGTGCCATTGGCCCTATCTGCCCACATGACCTCTTCGGCCATGACCTGCAGGTTGATCATGTTGATATGAGCAGTAGCTGACATGGACAGCCTCTTTTCTATCTTAGGTTGATTCTTTCGATTATTCTGCCCTTATAGTTGTGAAGGTTAGGTAAGACACGTTAATGGATAGTTAAAACTATAATAAACAACTTTAAGTTGCGATCCATGAACAAGCTGCTGAAAGCCTTCGCAGAGGCAGTTCAGAATGCAGGTATCCGGCCTCAAATTATTGATATATTAAGATCATTCCTGCAGTCATGCGCAGGAAGAACGATGACCTTCTCTGCGGCACCCGACGAAGCCGGACAGAAGTGCATGGGATTTTAGGCAGAACAGCGCCGTGCCGTTCCGCGGCAGCCTGGCCGTGAACCGCGCTTCAGCGGTTCACGGCCATGTCGTCGCGGTGAACAAGGGCCGCGCGGACCTGTTCGCCCAGAAGCGCGGCGATCTCATTGCTGCGCTTGCCCGCGATCTGCACGGCGTCGGTCGAATCGTACCGTGCCAGTCCCTGTCCCAGTGCAGCGCCGGACGGCCCGCGGATCAGCACCGGATCGCCGCGATGGAAGACTCCGGTGACCTGCCGCACCCCGGCGGGCAGCAGCGAGCGGCCATCCGCCAGCGCCCGCGCCGCGCCCTCGTCCACGATCAGCTCGCCCCGCGGCTTCATCGCCGCGATCCACCGCTTGCGGGCGGCCTGAGGGTCGCCTTCTGGCAGGAACCACGTCACCCGCGCGCCATCGGCCACTGCCGACAGCGGCCGCATCACGGCCCCTTGGGCGATCGCCATTGCGCAGCCGCCGGAAACGGCGGTGCGCGCGGCCATCAGCTTGGTCTTCATCCCGCCCTTGGACAGCCCGGACACGGGCTCGCCGCCCATGGCCTCGATCTCGGGTGTCAGCGCCTCGACCACGGGAAGATGCCGGGCCGAGGGGTCGATCCGGGGATTCGCCGTGTAAAGCCCGTCCACGTCCGACAGCAGCAGAAGCTGGTCCGCCCCGCAGGTCACGGCGATCTGCGCGGCCAGCCGGTCGTTGTCGCCATAGCGGATCTCGTCGGTCGCCACGGTGTCGTTCTCGTTGACGATGGGCACCACGCCCAGGCCCAGCAGGGTTTCCATCGTCGCGCGACTGTTGAGGTAACGGCGGCGGTTCTCGGTATCCTCCAGCGTCACGAGGATCTGCGCGGTGGTCACGCCATGGGGGGCCAGCATCTCCTCATAGGCGCGGGCAAGCCGGATCTGGCCCACGGCAGCGGCGGCCTGCGATTGTTCGAGCGTCAGCGCACCCGAGGGCAGGCCCAGCACCCGGCGCCCCAGCGCGATGGACCCCGACGACACCAGCACCACGTCGCTGCCCCGCTGCCGCCACAGCGCCACGTCCTCGCAGAGCGCCCGCAGCCAGTCGGCGCGCAGCCCCTCGAACCCGACCAGCAGGGCGCTGCCGATCTTGATGACCAGACGCCGCGCCTTCGCGATGTCAGGCGTCACGGCTGCCATGTCGTCGTTTTCTCGACCTTCGGCGCGCGGGTCGGCACGATCTTCTCCCACAAGGCGCGCAGCACCTCGGTCAGCCCCTCGCGCGAGACACCGGACATGGACAGCACCTGCCCGCCGACTTCCGCCTGCAGGGCGGCCAGACGCTCGGCCCGGGTCTCTTCGTCCAGCGCGTCGATCTTGTTCAGGACGGTGATGCGCGGCTTCTCGGCCAGAACCGGCGAATAGGCCTCAAGCTCGGTCAGGATCGTGCGGGCATCCGCCGCCACCTCCTCGGACGTGCCATCCACCAGATGCAGCAGCACGTTCGAGCGTTCCACATGGCCAAGGAACTGGTCGCCCAGACCCTTGCCCTCGCTGGCCCCTTCGATCAGCCCGGGAATGTCGGCCATCACGAACTCATGCCCGTCGATGCCGACCACGCCGAGGTTAGGGACCAGCGTGGTGAAGGGATAGTCCGCGATCTTGGGCCGGGCGTTCGACACGGCGGCCAGAAAGGTGGACTTGCCCGCGTTGGGCAGCCCCACCAGCCCCGCATCGGCGATCAGCTTCAGCCGCAGCCACAGCGTCCGTTCCACCCCCGGCAGGCCGGGGTTGGCATGACGCGGCGCGCGGTTGGTCGAGGACTTGAAATACAGGTTCCCGAAGCCGCCGTTGCCGCCCTTGGCCAGCAATACGCGCTGCCCGGCCTCGGTCAGGTCGGCGATCACCGTCTCCTGATCCTCGTCGAGGATCTCGGTCCCGACCGGCACCTTCAGCACGATATCGTCTCCGCTCGCGCCGGTGCGCTGCGCCCCCATGCCGTGCTGGCCGGATTTCGCAAAGAAATGCTGCTGATAGCGGAAGTCGATCAGGGTGTTCAGCCCCTCGACCGCCTCAGCCCAGACATCGCCGCCGCGACCGCCGTCGCCGCCATCCGGGCCCCCGTATTCGATGAACTTCTCGCGCCGGAAGGACACCGCGCCCGCGCCGCCGCCGCCCGAGCGGATATAGACCTTGGCAAGATCGAGGAACTTCATGGACGGCATCTCCGGCTGTTGCGCATGGGGATACGCGGCCCGTCTTCACCACGCAAGGCAAAGGCCGCCTCCCTGCCGGGCTTCTTCTTCGCCTAAATATCCCGGGGTGAGGGCCGCAGGCCCAAGGGGCGGCGCCCCTGTCTTACAATCAAGCTCGCCCCTTCCCAAATCGACGGCATGACCCAGCCCATCGCCTTCGACAACAGCTACGCCCGGCTCGGCCCCGGCTTCTTCACCCGGACCCCGCCGACCCCGGTCGCCCAGCCCGGCCTGATCGCAGTCAATGACGCACTTGCACAACGGCTCGGCATTGACGCGGACTGGCTGCGCGGCCCGCAGGGACTGGCGATGATCGCCGGGAACACGCCCCCCGAGGGCGCCGAGCCGATCGCCCAGGCCTATGCCGGCCACCAGTTTGGCGGCCTGTCGCCCCAGCTTGGCGATGGCCGCGCGGTGCTGCTGGGCGAGGTCGTGGCCCCTGACGGCGGGCGCTTCGACATTCAGCTCAAGGGCTCCGGCCCCACCCCCTTTTCGCGCCGGGGCGATGGCCGCGCTTGGCTTGGTCCGGTGCTGCGCGAATACGCGGTCAGCGAGTTCATGCACGCCATGGGGGTCCCCACCACCCGCGCCCTTGCTGCCGTCACGACCGGAGAGGTCGTCTTGCGCGAATCCGCCCTGCCCGGCGCGGTCCTGACCCGCGTGGCGTCCAGCCACATCCGCGTCGGCACCTTCGAGTTCTTCGCCATCCGTGGCGATACGGACCGGCTGCGGGCGCTGGCCGATCATGTCATCGCCCGCCACTACCCGGATGCATCCTCGCCCATGGACCTGCTTGGCCAGGTCGTCGCGCGGCAAGCGGAGACCATATCGCACTGGATGGCGCTGGGCTTCGTCCATGGCGTCATGAACACCGACAACATGGCCGTGTCGGGCGAAACCATCGACTACGGCCCCTGCGCCTTCATGGACGCTTATCACCCCGACACGGTGTTTTCGTCCATCGACCGCCACGGCCGCTATGCCTGGTCCCAGCAGCCGCAGGTCGCCGTATGGAATCTCGCGCAGCTTGCGTCCTGCCTTTTGCCGCTGATGCCCGATCCCGAGGCGGCGGTGCCTGAAGCCACCCGGATCGTCCACGGCTTCCCCGCCCTTTATCAGGCAGCTTGGCTCAAGCGCTTCGCCGACAAGCTGGGGCTGGCCGAGGCCGCGATGGAGGACCGCCCGCTGGTCGAGCGCCTGCTGACGATGATGGCCCAGCAGGAAGCCGACTTCACCCGCACATTCCGGGGCCTCGTGACCGGAGAGACTGCAGCCGAGTTCGCCGACCCCCAGCCTTTCCGTGACTGGGAACGCGACTGGCGCGCGCGCGGCCCCGACCTGGGCCTCGCGGCGCGGGCGAACCCCGCCCGCATCCCCCGCAACCACCGCATCCAGCAGGCCATCGACGCGGGCGTAACGGGCGACTTCGCCCCCTTTAACCGACTCGCCCTCGCCGTGACCCACCCCCTCGACGACCGCGCCGACTGGGCCGACCTCGCCCTGCCCCCGGCCACGGGCGAGGAAGTGCGCGTGACCTATTGCGGCACCTGAGCGTTCGTCGGACAACCTCTTCGACCCGGACCCGGACGGACTGACCATGCGCCTGCGCCTTGCCAGCTACAACCTGCACAAGTGCCGGGGCACCTTCGGCCCCTATGCGCCCGAGCGGAACCTCGAGGTCATCGCCGGCCTCGGCGCCGATGTGGTGGCGCTGCAGGAGGTCGATTTCCGCATGGGCCAGCGTCCCGAGGCCCTGCCCCGCAACATGATCGAATCGGCGACGGGGCTGGTGCCGGTCGAACACCGCCGCACCTCGGACCAGTCGCTGGGCTGGCACGGGCAGACGATCCTGCTGCGCCCGGATCTGGTCGAACACGCGCGTTCCCAGCCTTTGGCGCTGCCGGGGGTGGAACCGCGCGGCGCGGTCATGCTGCGGCTGCCGGAACTGACGGTGATCGCCACCCACCTGGGGCTGATGCGCTCGTCGCGGCGGGCGCAGCTTGCGCGGCTGGCCGCCAAGGTCGGGCGGGCCGGCGGCAACCCCGTGGTGCTGACGGGCGACTTCAATGAATGGCGGGGCGAGCGCGGGCTTGAGGCGCTGACCGACCTTGACGTGATCGCGCCGGGGGAAAGCTGGCCCGCCGCCGCGCCGCAACTGCGCTATGACCGCATCGCGGTCTCGCCCGGCATCGAGGTGCTGGACTGCGGCGTGCTGGACACGCCGCTTGCCCGCATCGCCTCGGACCACCTGCCGATCTGGGCCGATCTCTGGGTGCGCGGGCAGGGCTGAGAGGCTGGTGGCGCAAACAGCGCGCTCGCGGCTTTCGCCGGGCGGCTTCCGGGGCTAGAAGACGCGCGAACCCGCCCCAAAGGACAGGAACCGCCCCATGACCGCCATCATCGACATCTTTGCGCGCGAGATCCTCGACAGCCGCGGCAATCCCACCGTCGAGGTGGACGTGACGCTCGAAGACGGCACGATGGGCCGGGCGGCGGTGCCGTCGGGCGCGTCCACCGGCGCGCATGAGGCGGTGGAAAAGCGCGACGGCGACACGGCGCGCTACATGGGCAAGGGCGTGCTGGAGGCCGTGGCCTCGGTCAACGGCGAGCTTTCCGAGGCGCTGATCGGCGAGGACGCGACCGAGCAACTGGCCATCGACCGCATGATGTGTGAGCTGGACGGCACCGCCAACAAGGGCCGACTGGGCGCGAACGCCATCCTCGGCGTGTCGCTGGCCGTCGCCAAGGCCGCGGCCGAGGCGACCGGCCAGCCGCTCTACCGCTATGTCGGCGGCACGGGCGCGCGCATCCTGCCGGTGCCGATGATGAACATCATCAACGGCGGCGAGCACGCCGACAACCCGATCGACATCCAGGAATTCATGGTGATGCCGGTCAGCGCGGAGAACATCCGCGAGGCCGTCCGCATGGGGTCCGAGGTCTTCCACACGCTGAAGAAGGAACTGTCGGCGGGGGGCTTGGCGACCGGCGTGGGCGACGAAGGGGGCTTTGCGCCGAACCTGTCCTCCACACGCGACGCGCTCGACTTCATCCTGCGCTCCATCGAGAAGGCCGGCTACAAGCCGGGCGACGACATCATGCTGGCGCTCGACTGCGCCTCGACCGAATACTTCAAGGGCGGCCGCTACGAGATGGTCGGCGAAGGCAAGTCCTTCACCTCGGCCGAGAACGTGGACTGGCTCGCCGCGCTCTGCGCCGACTACCCGATCCTGTCCATCGAGGACGGCTGCGCCGAGGACGACTGGGACGGCTGGCGCCTGCTGACCGAGAAGCTGGGCAGCTCGGTCCAGCTTGTGGGCGACGACCTGTTCGTGACCAACCCGGCGCGGCTGGCCGAGGGGATCGCCCAAGGCTGCGGCAACTCGCTGCTGGTCAAGGTCAACCAGATCGGCACCCTGTCTGAAACGCTGGACGCGGTGCGGATGGCGGATCGGGCGGGCTACACCTCGGTCATGTCGCACCGCTCGGGCGAGACCGAGGACGCCACCATCGCCGATCTCGCGGTCGCGACCAACTGCGGGCAGATCAAGACCGGCAGCCTCGCGCGCTCCGACCGGCTGGCGAAATACAACCAGCTCATCCGCATCGAGGAAATGCTGGGCGCAACCGCCGAATACGCGGGCCGCTCGATCCTGAGGAGGTGAACTTTTCGCCCGAAGCCGGGGCTTGCCTGCTACCGCTTCGCCGCTTCGGTGGCCCGCTGCGCTAGAAAACGGTCCATCGGCTGCACATGACCGGAAAACATCCGTGCGGCTGTTTTCCAGTCCACCTGCTGCCCGGGAACCCTGAAGCCGCGCCGATAGCGGAAACCCGAACCCTGCTCGACCTGCGGCAGCGAGCCAGTCCGATCCCTTCAGCAAGGCAGCCGGGCTTCGGATAGTTGACGGGCGGAATCTTGCCCGCCATGGTGGCATTCGCGCCCGCCAGCCCCTATCTTCCGTCAAAAGGCATCCCAAGGATCGACATGACTCTGAGGACCGAACATGCACCCGCCGAACGCGTTCTGGGCGAGGCGGTGCGGCGCGGTGCGCTCGGGCGCTGCCCCAACTGCGGGCAGGCGCGGATCTTCACCGGCTACCTGCGCGTCAAGGATCACTGCCCGAACTGCAACGAGGAACTGCACCACCACCGCGCCGACGACGGCCCGGCCTATGTGACGATCCTCATCGTCGGGCATGTGGCGACCGTTCTTCTGCTGACGGTCTACATGCTCTATCGCCCCTCGTCCGAGGTGCTGATGGCGGTGTTCCTCGGCGGCTCGCTGGTGGCCTCGCTGATCCTGCTGCCGATCATCAAGGGCGCTTGGGTCGGGATGCAATGGGCCAAGCGGATGCACGGCTTCGACGGCGCGGGCGAGGATCGGCCCCCGCAGCCGTGACCACGCCCGCGCCCCTCGCCCACCCGTCCGACCCCGCGCGGTCCGGCAAGCCGGCGGCGGACCGCATCCGCGATGCGGCGACGGTGATCCTGATCGACCGGGACCGGACCGGCGGCCCTTCCGTCCTGATGGGGATGCGGGGGGCGGGCGCGGCCTTCATGCCCTCGAAATACGTATTTCCCGGCGGGGCGGTGGATGCCGAGGACGACGCGCCCTGCCCTGACGCGCTGTCGGACCAGTGCCGTGGCCGGCTTGCGGCCGAGCCTCTGGCAGGCGCCAGCGTCACGCCAGACGCGCTCGCCTGCGCGGCGCTGCGCGAGATGGTCGAGGAAACCGGCCTGACCCTTGCGCCGTCCGCCGACGATCCGTTGCTGTTCGTCTTCCGTGCGATCACGCCGCCCGGTCGCCCGCGCCGCTTTGACGCCCGCTTTTTCCTGATCGACGCGCGCAACATCGTCGGCGACCGCGACGACTTTTCCGGCGCCTGCGATGAGCTGAGCCACCTGCACTGGGTCCCGCTGACCGAGGCCCGTGCCCTTGACCTGCCCTTCATCACCGAGGTCGTGCTGGCCGAGGTCGAGGCGCTGGTCCGCGCTGCAGACGGCGGTCCGCTGCATGTGCCCCGGACCGTGCCCTTCTTCGACAATCGCGGGTCCGAGCCGCGTTTTCTTCAGCTTTCCTGATCGCGCATCAGCGCGTCGAGCCGCGCCCGTTCCTCGGCCGTAAGCCCCGCAGGCGCAGGCGCCGCCTCGGGCCGGCGTCCGCGCAGGAACAGGAATGCCCCCACGGCGGCAACCAGCGCCATCAGCGGCCCGGCCCAGTAGAGGATGAGGTTCCCGCCCTCGGCCCTCGGTTGGAACAAAACGAACTCGCCGAAGCGGTCGGTCACCGCGTCGATCACCTGCACGTCGCTGTCGCCGGCAACCAGCCGCTCGCGGACATACAGCCGCAGGTCGCGGCTGATCGGCGCGTTCGATTCATCGATGTTCTCGCCCTGGCAGACGGGGCAGCGCAGCATCTGACCGATCTCGCGGGCGCGATGCTCAAGCGCAGGGTCTGCCAGCACCTCGTCGGGCTGCACGGCCCATGTCGCCTGTGCCGCGACCAGTGCAAGCACGGTAGCAATTGCCCGCAGCCCCCTCATTCCGCGGCCACCGCACGCGGGGCGGGCTTGCGCGCGGTCGCGGCCACCCGCCAGCGCCGGTCGGTCAGGCTGATGAGGCCCCCCAGTGCCATCAGCCCCGACCCCATCCAGATCCAGAAGGCGAAGGGCTTGACATAGCTGCGGACCGCCCATCCCCCGCCTTGCTGCGGATCGCCGATGACAAGATAAAGATCGCCCACGAAGGAGGTGCGGATCGCCGCCTCGGTCGTCGGCATCGCCTGCACCGGATAGACGCGCTTTTCGGGATGCAGCACGCCGATCTCGCGCCCGTCGCGCATTACCCGCAAGGCGGCGGTGGTCGAGATGTAGTTCGGACCCTGCACCTCGGATACGTCCTCAAGCGTGATCTGGTATCCGGCAACCTCGAAGGTTTCGCCTTCGCGCGCGACGCGGATGTCCTCGACCGACCAGGCCATGAGCAGGCTGATGCCGACAAAGGTGACGCCGAGTCCCGCATGGGCCACGACCCGGCCCCAGTCGGCGCGCGGCAGCCGCAACAGGCGTCCGGCCTGCCCGCCTGCCCGCTGCCAGATGTCCAGGGCGGCGCCGGCGATGATCCAGGTGCCCAGCGCCGTGCCGATGACGGCAAGCCCGCTGTTGCCGGTGGATACCGCATAGACCAGCGCGGCAACCGCCAGTGTCAGGATCGCGGCGGGCATCAGCGTCCGGCTGGCGCGGGCGATGCTGCCGCGTTTCCACGGCAGGATCGAGCCGATGGGCAGCGCCACGGCCAGCGCGATCATGAAGGGCGTGAAGGCCTTTTCAAAGAACGGCGCACCGACGGACAGGCGGCGGTCCCACATCATTTCCGCGACCAGCGGCCAGATCGTGCCGATGAAGACCACGAAGCAGGCGACCGCCAGCAGCAGGTTGTTCAGCAGCAAGGCCCCTTCCCGCGACACCGGGGCGAAGACCCCTCGTGTTGTCATGGCCCCTGCCCGCGCCGCATAAAGCGTCAGCGCCCCGCCCACGAAGAAGGCGGTGATGCCGAGGATGAACACCCCCCGCGCCGGATCGCTGGCGAAGCTGTGGACCGAGGTGATGACGCCCGAGCGCACGATGAACGTCCCCACCAGCGAGAAGCCGAAGGCGAGGATTGCCAGAAGGATCGTCCAGCTTTTCAGCGCCTCGCGCTTTTCGACGACGATGGCGGAATGCAGCAGGGCCGCGGCGATCAGCCAAGGCATGAAGCTGGCGTTTTCCACCGGGTCCCAGAACCAGAAGCCGCCCCAGCCAAGCTCGTAATAGGCCCACCATGACCCCAGCGCGATGCCGATGGTCAGGAACACCCACGCAGCCAGCGTCCAGGGCCGCACCCAGCGCGCCCATGCAGCATCCACCCGCCCCTCGATCAGAGCGGCCACGGCGAAGCTGAAGGACATCGAGAGGCCGACGTAGCCGAGGTAAAGGAACGGCGGATGAAAGGCCAATCCGGGGTCCTGCAGCAGCGGGTTCAGGTCTCGCCCGTCGAAGGCGGGCGGGCTCATCCGCGCGAAGGGGTTCGACGTGAAGATGATGAAGGCCAGGAACGAGGCCCCGATCGCCCCCTGCACCGCCAGCACGCGGGCGCGCAACCCGGGCGGCAGATGCTCGCCGAAGCTGGCCGCCGTCGCGCCGAACAGGGCGAGGATCAGAACCCACATCAGCATGGACCCCTCGTGGTTCCCCCAGACGCCGGTGATCTTGTAGATCATCGGCTTGGCCGAGTGGCTGTTCTCGTAGACCAGCGCCACGCTGAAATCCGAGGTGATGAAGGCCACTGTCAGCGCCGCGAAGGCGATGCCCAGCAGCCCGAACTGCGCCACCGCCGCGGGGCGGGCGCTGTCCATCCAGGCGGGCCAGCCGCGCGCGGCGCCGGCCATCGGCACGACCGCCTGGAACAACGCGACGCCAAGGGCGAGGATCAGCGCGAAATGTCCAAGCTCGGCAATCATGGAAAAACCCCCGGATGAAGCCCGGGGGTTACAGTAAGGTCTGACGCGCCCCACCACCAGCCCCAAGGCCGCGCCGGGTTGTCACAGGGCTGTCAGCCCCGCAGCGACCGCGCCCAGTCCCGCAGCGCGGCGTTGTCGGCGAAATCGTCCTCGGACAGCGTGAAGGACGCGGCCGGGGTGGCTTCCGCCGCTGCGTCGGGGGCGGTCGGGACAAGGGGTGCGCGCCAGCCCTCGTCCACGGGAACCTGCGGCGCGGTCCAGCCTGCATCGCCCGCGACCGTGGTGCGGACCTTGGCAGAGGGCCAGACCCGCCTGCGGAAGTAATGCGCCTCGCGCGCGCCGAAGTAGAAGCTGACGATGGCGCCCATCAGCCACCACAGCGGCTCGGGCACCAGCGCCAGACCCTCCATACGTGCCGAGAAGCCGGGCGGATCGACCATCGCATAGCCGAACAGCCCGATGGTGCCCAGGGTCAGCAGCGGGCGCGGCAGGCGGTTCAGCCCGTTCATCAGGCTGTCCCACCATGTGTGTGGAGCCTGGCTGAATTCGGCCTGCGCCTGGCCAATGGCGCGGGCATAGGCCTCCTCGTCCAGTTCCATCCGACGGGTGACGTTGGGGGTGAAGATCTCGGCCACGCTGCCGGCGGCCTCGGTCACGGCGGCGATCCCGCCGGAACGCGTGAGAAAGCGGTCGATCATGCCCATCGGGCGGTCCTTTCGCGGTGCTGCGCGTCGGTCAGGTGATGGCGGGGGGCGATGAACTCCTCGGCCCGGGTGATCCAGCCGCCCTTGCCGCCGTCCTTGCGCCGCGCGAACTTGCGGCTGGCCGGGCGAACGTCGGCCAGCGCATAGTAATAGTTGCGCCGCGCGATGCCGTAGGCGTCGGCCAGATGCGCCGGGGCCACCGCCGCCGCGGCCCGGACGGCGGCCTCGGTCCTTGGCCCGACAAGCCCGTCGTCGGCGCAGGGAAAGCCCATGCGCGACACCAGCCGCTGCAGGATCTTCACCGCATTGGCCCCGGCATTCACCTGCATGTCGAAGACGCTGGCCTGCACCACTTGCGGCAGGCGGTCCAGACGCGGGCGACGGAAGTAATGCTCGACATAGATGCGAGCGGCCTGCGCGGGGTCCAGCTTGCGCACATCCGCCTTGTCCACCCGGCCGTTGCCGTCGAGGTCCAGCCCCAGCGACCGCATCGTGCCGATGGTGACGCCGTGGTTCGTGGCCCCGCCGGGGTCATCGGGATCGTCCACGAACCCCCCTTCGCGCGCCACGATGGCGGCGGCTATCTGTTCGACTGTCTGCATCCCCTGCTCCCTCTTTCGAGGCAGGCAGGGTGGCGCGGCCGCGTTAACCTTGCGTTAACTCACCGCGCGCTGCGCTCAGGAGGTCGGCTCCTTGTAGACGCCCTGCTCTTTCAGGGAATCGGCCACTTCGCGGGGCATGTAGTTCTCGTCGTGCTTGGCGAGGATCTCTTCGGCGACGAAGACGCCGTCGACCATCTGCCCGGTCCCGATCATGCCGGCGTTCTCGGCGAACAGGTCCGGCAGGACGCCGCGGAAGCTGACCGGCACGACCTCTCCGCCGTCGGTGACGGCAAAGGTGACAGTCTCTCCCTCGCCCCGCACGATCGAGCCTTCCTCGACCAGCCCCCCCAGGCGGAAGACCTCGCCCACAGGCGGCGGCGCCTCGGCCAGCTGGCTGGGCGAGCGGTAAAGGTTGATGCCGTCGCGGAAGCCGTAGCCGATCAGCACGGTCGCCATGACCAGCGCGACAGCCGCCACGATCAGAACCTGGATGCGGCGCTTCTTCTTGAGAGACTTCATGAGTTTGCCCTTGCGTTCTCAGGCCGCTTCAAAGCGGATCGGTTGGCGCAGGAATTGCGTGGCCTTTGATGTCACACGCGCGGGATCGCCAGTGGTGAGGAAACGGGACTGCGTGCCGGAACCCAGGAACTCGGGCCTGCGGCGCAGGTAGTCTTCAAGGCTTTCCGCGACCAGCCCCGCCTGCGAATAGACGGCGACGCCCGGTCCCAGCGCCTCGCGGAAGGCCTTGTCCATCAGCGGATAATGGGTGCAGCCGAGGATCGCGGCCTCGGGGTGCGGCATCCGCCGCTTGAGCGCCTCGACGTGGGACCGCACCAGCGCCTCGGCCAGCATCTCGTCGCCGTCCTCGATGGCATCCACGACGCCGCCGCAGGGCTGTGCCTCGACATCGACGCCAATGGCGCGGAAGGCCAGTTCCCGCTGGAAGGCGCGGCTGGCGACGGTCGCGGGGGTGGCGAACAGGGCGACGTGCTTGACTGCGACCTCACGCGGCGGGCTGTTGTCGCCCCAGTGGCGCTCGGTCAGCGCCTCGATCAGCGGGACGAAGACGCCGAGGACGCGCTTGTCCTTGGGCAGCCAGCTTTCCTGCATTCGCTTCAGCGCCGCCGCGCTGGCGGTGTTGCAGGCGAGGATCACGAGGTCGCAGCCTTCCTGCCATAGCCGCTCGACCCCCTTGCAGGTCAGATCGAAGATATCGTCATGGGTGCGGACGCCGTAAGGCGTGTGGGCGTTGTCGCCCAGATAGACCAGCGGCAGGTCCGGCATCCGACTGGCGACGGCCTGGTGGACGGTCAGGCCGCCCAGACCCGAATCGAAGACGCCGACTGCCATCCGAACCTCCGTGAAGCGTGGGTCACATCTAGGCCCCGCAGGGGGCAAGTTCCATGACCTTGGTCATCTTGCCGCGTCCGACTTACCGGGCACGGCCCGAGGACACGTCCGCCACTGCCTGCGCCACCCGCGCCTGCCGCTGGGCGCGGGACGGATGCGTGCCCAGGATCTTGTCGCCCGGATCGGGGATGCGGGTGAAGAATTCGGCCCCGCGCACGGGGTCATAGCCCGCGTTCAGCGCGACGATGGCGCCGAGGTAGTCGGCCTGCAGTTCCCAGTCGCGGGAATAATAGCGCGCGCCGACATTGGCGCCCATCTGCTGCGCCGCCCGGATCGTCGCGGGGTCCGCGCCCGACGCCGCGACGATCCCCGACAGGATCACCGCCCCCGCCGTCGCCGCCCCCGTGCGCTGGTGGATGTGGTTGAGGATATGGTGCGACGCCTCGTGCCCGACCACGAAGGCCAGCTCGTCGGCGTTCCGCGCCTCGGCGATCAGCGACAGGGTGAAGCCGATGATCGGGCGACCGGTGTTGTCCAAGGTCTGGAAGGCGTTGGGTTCCAGCCCTCGCCGGTCGTCCACGACGAACTGGAAGTCGCAGTTGATCTGGGCTTGGCGGCGCTGGATGCATTCACGCTCGACCACGGGTTCCATCGAACGGATCACCGTCGCGAAGCTCATCGCCGTGCCCTGCGGGGTGCGCGGGATGTCGGGACTGACATTCCGGACGACGGGGGCGGAGATGACGGGATCGGCGGGCAGCGGCACGCCCTCCTGGACGGCGCAGCCGGCCAAGGTTGCCGCGGCCAGCACCACCAGCGCAAGGCCCCGCAGCTTCCGCGGGCCGTCACCAGGATCACGGCGGCAGGCCAGGGCCATCGGCATTGTCGTCATGTCGTTCCCGCTGTCTTTAGGGCGTCACTGTCCGGCGCCAAGCTACAGGCTAAAGCCGGCTGCTGCAAAGCGGCGGGGATTGCCTTCGGTCCCGCTCTCACGCGAATGTTGCCGCGCTGCGTCATCCACGAGGTCCGGCCATGTTCACCATCGAGCACGATTTCGATTCGACCGTCATCACCCTGGTCGACGAGGCCAGGCCGGGCGCCCGGCCGCTGAACGAGGACGTGGTGATCCGCTCGTTCGACGACCAGGTGGTGATCGAGCAGATGGAGCCCGAGGGGTCGGGCGTGTCCCGCATCGTCCTGTCGATGGAACAGTTGAACGAATTGCGCGCGGCGCTGAACCTGCCGGAAGGCAACTACCGCCTGACGCGTGGCTGAGGTCAGTCGATCCGAAAGACCTTGTCACGCGAGGTGGCGCCGCCGGTCAGCGTCAGCCGCGAGGGCGCGACGCCCAGCGCGCGGGCCAGCAGCTTGCGGGTGGCGGCATTGGCCTTGCCGTCCTCGGGCGGGGCGGTCACGCGGACATGGATGCCGCCCGCTTCGTCCAGCGTCAGCGCATCCCGTCCGCCGCGCGGGGTCACGCGCAGGGCGATCGGGGCGCCCGGAACGGCAAGCGGGGAAAGGTCGAGCGGCTTGGCCATCCCGACCTCTTGCGGCGGCACCGCCCGTCCCGTCAACCCGCGCGTCTTTCAATGCGGGGCGCGCGCCGCTATGCCTCGGGGCCAATCAGCACAGGAGGCACCGCGATGCAGCACCAGAACCCCCAGGCTCTCGAGTTCCTCGGCCGCCGCCGCTCGCACCCGCCGAAGACGTTGACCGGCCCCGGCCCTGACCGCGCGCAACTGATGGAGTTGCTGACCATCGCCGCGCGGGTGCCCGACCACGGCAAGCTGGAACCCTGGCGCTTCGTCGTGCTGGAACGCGCGACTCTGGATCGGCTTGCGCCCACGCTGGCGGCCTACGTCCGCGACAAGGGCGGCGATGACGCGGTGGCGGAAAAGGCCGCCAGCGCTTTCGCCTCTCCGGTGATCGTGGCCGTGGTCTCCTGTCCTTCGGACAGTCCGAAGGTCCCGCAGTGGGAACAGGAGATGTCGGCCGGCGCGGTCTGCCTGTCGCTGCTGAACGCCGCGCTGGCGGCAGGTTGGGGCGCCGCCTGGCTATCCGGTCCCGCGACCGACCCGGATTTCGCCCGCTCGTATCTGGGCATCGGCCGGAACGAGCGTATCGTCGGGCTGGTCCATATCGGCAGCCGCACAGGCGATGTGCCGGACCGGCCCCGTCCCGACGTGGCCGCGCGGACGAGTTTTCTGTGATCCCGGCCCTGCGCGCGCTGGCCCTTGGCGTGGCGGACCTGTTCAGCCCGCGCGTCTTTGCCGTGCTGGCCATGGGCGTGGCGCTGACGCTGGGGCTGTTCATCCTGCTTCAGGCGCTGGCCTTCTGGGCGCTGCGCGCCTGGGGACCTGAATCCATCGCCCTGCCCTGGATCGGCAGCCTTCCCATCGGCGAGGCGCTGTCCTGGGGCTCGCTGGCGCTGTTCCCGCTGATGAGCCTGTTTCTCGCCGCCCCGGTTGCGGCGGGCTTCGCCGGGCTGTTTTCGGAACAGGTGTCGGAAACCGTCGAGGCCGCCCATGGCTATCCCCGCGGGACCAGCCTCGGGCTGCTGGACGGGCTGGCGGAATCGCTGCTGGTGATCGGCGCCGTGGTGGTCGTCAGCATCGCCGTGCTGATCCTGACCCCTTTCATCGGCCCGCTGGCACCAATCCTGTTCTACGCCGCCAACGGCTGGCTGCTGGGGCGCGAGTTCTTCCAGATGGTCGCCCGCCGCCATCTGCCGGCCGAGGATGCGGACAGGCTGCGCCAGCGCCGGCCGGGCGCAGTGGTGACGCTTGGCATCGGCGTCGCCTTGCTGCTGACGGTGCCGCTGCTGAACATCCTGGTGCCGGTGCTGGCCGCTGCGGCCTATACGCACCTGTTCCACATTGTCAGCGCGAGACGCGGTTGAAATCCATCATGTCCTGCCGGGTGATGATGCCCGCGTCGAGGAAAAGCCAGATCCCGCCCACCAGCAGAGCCGAGATCGCCAGCGCCCAAAGCGCCTTTTTCCCCAGCATCGGCCGCATCGGCGCCCCTTCCGGCGTGCCGGGGACGATGTGGCCTGCCTCTGCCTGGCTCTGGTGCCCGATCGGCAGCAGCAGGAACATGACCACGAAAAACAGCGAGGCGAACAGGACAAGGCCCCCGGTGATCGTCATCAGACCTGCTCCAGCTCGATCAGGCAGCCGTTGAAGTCCTTGGGATGCAGGAACAGCACAGGCTTGCCATGGGCGCCGATCTTCGGTTCCCCGTCGCCGAGGACGCGGGCGCCCTGGGATTTCAGCGTGTCGCGGGCGGAAAGGATGTCCTCGACCTCGAAGCACATGTGATGGATGCCGCCCGAGGGGTTCTTGTCGAGGAACCCCTTGATCGGGCTGTTCTCGCCCAGCGGATGCAGCAGCTCGACCTTGGTGTTCGGCAGCTCGATGAAAACGACGGTCACGCCATGGTCGGGCTCGTCCTGCGGCGGGCCAACGGTCGCGCCCAGCGTGTCGCGATACTGCGCCGATGCCGCCTCAAGGTCGGGGACGGCGATGGCGACATGGTTCAAACGTCCGATCATGGGGGCCTCCGGCTGTTTCGCCCTCAATAGTCGCTGCCCCATCCAAGGGAAAGACCTTGGCGGTTAACCATGCGTTAGGGACGCGAGGCTAGCCTTTCATCATGCGCGATTCGAAAGGATGACGCCATGGATCGACAGGTTGCCACTGTTCACGACGACTCCTCCCCCCTATGGCGCGGCGCACCGCCGGGTCGCCCGCTGACCGGCCTGACCGTGCTGGTGGTCGAGGATTCGCGCTTCGCGTCCGAGGCGGTGCGGCTGCTCTGCCTACGCTCGGGCGCGCGTATCCGCCGGGCTGACTGCCTGCGGACGGCCGCACGGCACCTGCAGATGTATCGTCCGGCGGTGGTGATCGTGGATCTCGGGCTGCCGGACGGGAACGGCGCGCAACTGATCGCGCAGATGGCGGCGATGTCGCCGCGCGTGCCCGTCGTGCTGGGAATGTCTGGCGATCCCGACAACGAATCCGTGGCCCTTGCCGCCGGCGCGGACGGATTCATGCCAAAGCCGATCGAAAGCCTTGCGCTGTTTCAGCACGCGATCCTGTCGGTTCTGCCGCCCGAGGCGCGGCCGACCGGGCTGAGGGTTGTCAGCGACGAGATGGTGGCCCCCGACCAGGGCGCGCTGCGCGACGACCTGGCCCATGTGGCCGAGGTGCTGGCCTCTTCGGCGGACACAGGCGCCATCGACTATATCGCACGCTTCCTTGCGGGCGTGGCGCGATCCGCCCGCGACGAGCCGCTGGAGCAGGCGGCGGCGGCGCTGGCCCGCGACCATTCAGCAGGACGGGCGCTTGCGGCGGATCTGGCCCGGATCAGCGGGATGGTGCAGGACCGGCTTTCCGCCGCGAACGGCGCCTGAGCCCTTCCGTTACTTGAGCAGGCTGTCCTTGGACGCGCGGCGGTTCATCCCGCCGGATGGACGCCGGAGGCGATCCGCCTCGGACTGGCAGGCGACGCAGAGGGTCACGCCGGGCTGGGCGCGACGGCGCGCCTCGGGGATCGGCTCGCCGCAGTCGGCGCATTCCGCCAGGCTCTCGCCCCCGGTGCGGTTCCGCAACCGCATCCGCGCCAGCGCCTCCTCGGTGCTGACCTCGATCTGCTGATTGACTGCGTCATCCGTTGCCCAGCCGCCTGCCATCGTGCACGGTCCATCCCTTGTTTTCATGAATGATAGGCACCCGAGGCAGATCGGACAAGACAAGCGCGCCTTGCGCCTGCGCCGGCCGGAACGAAGCGCCCCTGTCGTCGTTGACTTCGATTACATGCGACAACAGTGTGTTAGAAATGAAAGGTTCCCTGCATGAGCGACAAGACGCTGACCCGAATGGATCTGGCCGAGGCGGTCTTCCGCGAGGTCGGCCTGTCCCGCCATGAAAGCGCGCAGCTTGTCGAAAGCGTGCTGGGCCATGTCTCGGACGCGCTGGTGCGCGGAGAGCAGGTCAAGATATCGTCTTTCGGCACCTTCTCGGTGCGCGACAAGAACGAACGGGTCGGGCGCAACCCCAAGACCGGGGAAGAGGTGCCGATCACGCCACGCCGCGTCCTGTCGTTCCGCCCGTCGCACCTGATGAAGGAACGCGTCGCGGCGGGCAACAGATAGGCCGCCCATGAAATCGCCGCAAGCCTTCCGCAGCATCGGCGAGGTCGCGGGGCTGGTCGGCGTGGCGACCCATGTCCTGCGCTACTGGGAAACGCAGTTCCCTGCGCTTGCCCCGGTCCGCCGCCCCGACGGGCGGCGCTATTACCGGCCTGATGACCTCTTCCTGGCCGCGGGATTGTGTGAGGTCATGCGCGAGGATGGACTGACCATCCGGGGCGCGCGGCGCCTGATCGAGATGGACAAGGGCGCTGCCATCCGCCAACGCGGACGCCAGCGCCTGCAGGGGGTGCTGTCCCCCGAGATGGACGACCGCAGCCATCATGGGACGAACGGCGGGAAACCGACCCCTTCCGTGCCGCAGGATGACAATTCCGAGGCTCATTCTCAGCAAGCGAACAAAGGGGCGGGCTCGTCGGCAAAGGCCGATGCGGATGGCATTGCGCCGGTTCCTGTCGCGCTGGATGTAGACTGGCTTGCGCGACTGAACGCCACCGCTGCGGTGCTGCGAAGCGGGAGCATCGTTTTGCCCGATGCGGCCCGCGATCTCGCGCAGGCGCTGCATACGGGGCGGGCCGGGCGGCAATCCTGACCGCATCGCGGAAATCGCCCGGCGGCCCCTTGTGCAGCCCTGCGGCTTCGATCTATATGGCCGGCGTCGGGCCGTGGCGCAGTCTGGTTAGCGCGTCCGTCTGGGGGGCGGAAGGCCGCGAGTTCGAATCTCGCCGGCCCGACCATCACGAAACGCCCACCCTACGGGGTGGGCGTTCGACAATCAGGAATCTGGCCTAAGGACATGTTGAGATGAACGGCGTTCTTCCCGACAGCGCCCTGCGCCGCCTGATCGACGAAGGCGCGATCCGCGCCGCCATTGACATCACTCCGGACCAGATCCAGCCCGCCAGCCTCGACCTGCGGCTGGGCACCACCGCCTGGCGGCTGCGGGCCTCGTTCCTCGCGGGCCGGGGGCGCAGCGTCGCGGACCGGCTGGCCGATTTCGAGATGCACCGCATGGACCTGACCCATGGCGCTGTGCTGGAAAAGGGCTGTGTCTATCTGGTCCCGCTGCTGGAACGCATCACCCTGCCCGACGGGATCGAGGCCGTGGCGAACGCCAAGTCTTCGACCGGCCGCCTCGACCTGCTGACCCGGCTGGTCACCGACAACGGGACCGAGTTCGACCGCCTTCCCCCCGGCTACGACGGCCCGCTTTACGCCGAGATCTGCCCGCGCAGCTTTTCGGTGCTGGTCCGGCCGGGGATGCGGCTGAACCAGTTGCGCCTGCGCCGGGGTCACGCGGTTCTGGACGACGACGCCCTCGCCGCGCTGCACGCCGCCGAGCCGCTGGTCGGGGGCGAGCCGCTGATCGACGGGGGCCTCGGCTTCTCGGTCGACCTGCGCCCCGATGCAGCCGAGTTGGTGGGCTACCGCGCCCGCCCCCATACCGGCGTCATCGACCTCGACCGCATCGGCGGCTACGAGGCGCGCGATTTCTGGGACGAGCTGCGCGCCGAGCAGGGGCGCCTGATCCTCGATCCGGGCGCCTTCTACATCCTCGTCAGCCGCGAGGCGGTTTCGATCCCGCCCGACCACGCGGCCGAGATGTCCCCCTACCTAGCCATGGTAGGCGAGTTCCGCGTCCATTACGCGGGCTTCTTCGATCCCGGCTTCGGCCACGGGCCGGCAGGTGCCGGTGCCCGGGGCGTGCTGGAGGTGCGCTGCCACGAGGCGCCCTTTGCCCTGGAACACGGGCAGGTCGTCGGCCGGCTGGTCTATGAACGCATGGCCGAACTGCCCGAGCGGCTTTACGGCAGCGGCATCGCCTCGAACTATCAAGGGCAGGGGCTGAAGCTCGCCAAGCAGTTCCGCTGAGGCTCAGCGCAGCCGGCGGGTGATCCGGGCCGCCTGGCGGGCGCGCTTGGCCGCCTGCCGCGCGGCCTTGGCCTGCTTGGACGCCGCGGCCGAGGGCTTGCCGTCGGCCGTGGTGCCGCCCGTCCGGCGGGTCGCGACGTCGATGCCCTTGTTCATCCCCCAGTTCATCAGGCGGCGGGTCAGCATCCGGCCCAGCGGGCCGTTCAGCAGCGAATTCCAGTTCATGCACGTCCCTCAGTCGCCGAAAAGATCATCCCCCGGCTCGTCGCTGCGAATATCGGTGTCGCGGCCGGTTCCCGCAAGCCCCGGATGCAGGGGGTGGCTGTCCAGCAACCCGGCCGCCCGCAGTTCGGCCAGACCCGGCAGGTCACGGGTGCCGGCAAGGCCGAAATGATCGAGAAATGCCTCGGTCACCACAAAGGTGACAGGGCGGCCCGGCGTCTCGCGGCGGCGGCCGAGCCGCACCCAGCCCATCCCGATCAACTGGTCCAGCGTGCCGCGGCTGACGGCAACGCCGCGGATCTCCTCGATCTCGGCGCGGGTGACGGGCTGGTGATAGGCGACGATCGCCAGCGTCTCGGTCGCGGCGCGCGACAGGCGGCGGGTTTCGACCACCTGTTCCTGCATCAGAAAGGACAGGTCGGCGGCGGTGCGGAAGGCCCAAGCATCGCCCAGGCGTTCAAGCTGGACGCCCCGGCCCTCATAGCGGGCGCGCAGGCGCCGGACCGCCTCGGCCGGGTCGCAGCCGGCGGGCAGCCGCGCCGCAAGGTCCCGCAGGCTCAGCGGCCCGGCCGAGGCGAACAGCAGCGCCTCGACCATCCGTTCCTGCTCGTCCAGCAAAGGCGGCGCAAAGACCGGCCTCACCGCAGGCGCACCGCGATGGGGGCGAAGCTGCCGTCCTGCCGCAGCTCGACACGGCCCTGCCGGGCCAGTTCCAGCGAAGCGGCGAAGGTGGCGGCCGTGGCCGAGCGGCGGCGGGCAGAGGTTGCCGACCAGCCCTCGGGCAGAAAGCGCATCAGATCGGTCCAGCGTCCCGCATGGCCGATCAGCCCGCGCATCCGCTCCAGCGCCTCGTCCAGCGTGAAGACGTCGCGGCGGTCACAGGCATAGGGCCGGAACTCGTCGCGGGTCCGCAGCCGGGCATAGGCCTGCAGCAGATCGATCAGCCCCGCCTGCCACAGGATCGAGCGCGACCGCGGCACCATCTCGGGCGCGCCGCGGGCAAAGCGGTCCTGACCCAGCCGCGCCCTCCCCATCAGCCGGGCCGCGGCCTCGCGCATGGCGTTCAGCCGTTCCAGTTGAAAGGCCAGATGCGTGGCAAGTTCGTCGGCGGACGGGCCTTCAGCCTCGGGATCGGGCGGCAACAGCAACCGCGACTTGAGATAAGCCAGCCAGGCCGCCATCACGAGATAATCGGCGGCAAGCTCGATCCGCAGGCCGCGGGCGCGGTCGATGAAGTCCAGGTATTGTTCGGCCAGCGCCAGAACGCTGATCTGCAGCAGATCGACCTTCTGCGTGCGCGCCAGCGTCAGCAGCAGGTCCAGCGGGCCGTCATAGCCCGGCACGTCCACGATCAGCGCCTTGTCGGCAGTTGCCTTGGACTGGGAAATCTGCGCGCTGTCCTTCATGGCCTCACAGTCGGCAAGCCTGCCGGCCTCTGTCAACTATCCTGTCTTTCGGCCTCAAGTATCCCGGGGTCCGGGGCAGCGCCCCGGTCCGGCAGCGCAGAAAGAAAAAGGCCGCCCCGACAGGACGGCCTTCCAAGGTCGGGAAAACCCGGATCAGCGCGAGTAGAATTCGACAACCAGGTTCGGTTCCATCTGCACCGGATAGGGCACGTCGCCCAGCGCCGGGCTGCGGACAAAGGTCGCGGTCATCTTGTTGTGGTCCACGTCCAGGTAATCGGGTACGTCACGCTCGGCCAGCCCCACGGCTTCCAGCACGATGGCCAACTGGCGCGAACGCTCGCGGACGGCAATCAGGTCGCCTTCCTTGACGCGGTAGGAGGCGATGTTCACGCGCTGGCCGTTCACGGTCACATGGCCGTGGTTCACGAACTGGCGGGCGGCCCAGATGGTCGGCACGAACTTGGCGCGATAGACGACCGCGTCCAGGCGGCGTTCCAGCAGGCCGATCAGCATCTCGCCGGTGTCGCCGCGCTGGCGGACAGCCTCGGCATAGATGCGCTTGAACTGCTTCTCGGTCAGGTCGCCGTAGTAGCCCTTCAGCTTCTGCTTTGCGCGCAGCTGGGTGCCGAAGTCCGACAGCTTGTTCTTGCGGCGCTGACCGTGCTGGCCGGGGCCGTATTCCCGCTTGTTCACCGGGGACTTGGCGCGGCCCCAGATGTTTTCGCCCATGCGGCGGTCGAGCTTGTACTTGGCAGAGGTGCGTTTCGTCACCGCTGATCTCCTTCGTCTGTGTATGAAGGGCGTTGTCCTTTTCCCCGCGAACGGAGCGACAGGCTTCCCCTTGCGGGGTCCACCAACACCAATGGAAGTGGCGCTTATAGCCGCCGTTCGGGCAGAGTCAACGCTGCGCCCGCTGTTGCCGCACCGGGTCGCGCATCCAGCCCATGATGACCCAGGCGAGGATCGAGCAGATCACCGCCGCGACCGCCACGGGGATTGCAGTGCCGTCATAGGCCAGCCCCACCGGCGCCGCGATCACCACAGACCCCACCGTGGAAATCGCCGCCACAACCGAGGCCGTCAGCCCGGCGATATGCCCCATCCCCTGCAGCGCCAGCGCGTTGAGGTTCCCGAAGGTCAGCCCCGCCATCATGTAGATGCCGACGGCCCACAGGAAAAACGCAGGAAAGCGCAGGCTCTCCGGCAGTGCGCCGGTCACGAGCGCCAGCAGGAAGGCGCCCGAGACGAAGATCTGCGCCGCATAAGCCGCGCGCGCGATCCGCCGCATCCCGATCCGCATGACCAGCCAGGTGTTGATGAGGGTGCCGGCCCCCGCCAGCGTCGCCATCGCCGCGAACCACAGCGCGAACTGCTCGCCCTTGCCATAGGCGTCCCCGAAAAGCTGCTGGGCCGAGGACATCAGCGCGAACATCTGCGCGAATCCCAGCGTCATCGTCACCGTGCTCAGCATCACCTGGCGGTCGCCCAGCACCTCGCGCGTCCCGGACAGCAGCGTGGCAAACTGCAGCGGGCGGCGGGCCTCGGGGGCGAGGGTCTCAGGCTGGCGCAGGGACAGCCACAGCCAGCCGGTCGCCGCGAAGATGATGCAGCCGATGAAGATCCCATGCCAGCCCAGGGCGATGATGAAGCCTTGCCCGATCAGCGGCGCAAGCGCGGGGACGATCGTGAAGACCATCATGATGAAGCTGGTGATCCGCGCCATCTCGCGCCCGGAATAAAGGTCGCGCACCAGCGCCGTGCCGACGATCCGCGGCGAGGCCGCGCCAAGGCCCTGCGCAAACCGCGCCACCAGCAGCAGTTCCAGCGAGTTCACGAACAGCGCCACCGCCGAGGCCGCAAGATAGATCGCAAAGCCGATCCCCATTGCCGGCTTGCGCCCGATCGCGTCCGAGATCGGCCCCGCGAACAGCGTCCCGATCCCCATGCCCGCCATGAAGCTGGTCAGGATCAGCTGCGCCCGGTTCACATCGTCCGGCGTCAGTTCCGCCGCGATCTGCGGCAGCGCCGGCAGCATCGAGCCGATCGAGAAGGCGACGGTGGCGAACAGGAAGGCCAGCATGGCGATCAGTTCGCCCTGCGGCATCCGGCGGGGTGCCGTGACGGTTTCTGTGGTCATGGGAGGCTTCCTTTCCCCAGCCTGCTACGCCCTCGCCCCGGCCCCTGCAAGACGGCGGCGGCCCCCTGTTAACCTTTCGGCCGCTCGCCTATATGGCCGCCATGACGGCCCCATCCCTGCACATGATGAAGCTTTGCGTCGGCGCCCCCGCGCCCGAGTCGCTGGAACGCTGGCAGGCCGAACGCTTCGGCCACGGCCCGGCCGAACACGTCACCCGCATGTGGCCCAAGCGGGCCGGGGAACTGCTGGCCGGCGGCTCGATCTTCTGGGTCTTCAAGGGCACCATGCTGGCCCGCCAGCGGCTTCTGGACCTGCAGGAAAGGATCGGGCCTGACGGCATCACCCGCTGCGCCCTGATCCTCGACCGCGAGGTGGTGCGCGTCTCGGCCCTGCCCCGCCGCGCCTTCCAGGGCTGGCGCTATCTTTTACCCGCCGATGCGCCTCCCGACCTGCCCCCCGGCCGCACTGCCGAATCCCCGCTGCCGCCGAAGCTCGCGCGCGAGCTGGCCGAGATGGGGCTGCTCTAGCCTTGACCGGCGGCGCGGCCCACGTTATCGGAAACGCGTCGCGGGTGTAGCTCAATGGTAGAGCAGAAGCTTCCCAAGCTTACGACGAGGGTTCGATTCCCTTCACCCGCTCCAATCTCCTTCCTTCCATCGCGCGCAAGTCATTGAAATGGCTAATGCACAAGCTATCTGGAGCGTTCCGCGGTCGTCTTTTGGTGCACAAGTTGCTGCACAAGGTGCTGCACGGGAACTGGAGGGAGAGCGATCATGAAGGTGATCTCGCGGGGCAAGAACGGTCTGTTTTCAACTCGGGTCCGGGTGCCTAAGCGGTTTTCTAACGTCGAAGAGCGAGAGGTGGTCTGAGTATCGCTGAAGACCGACAGCAAGTCCGAGGCTCGGAGAAAGTTGCCATTCGTGCGAGACCAACTGATCGCCTCGTGGGAAGCAAAGCTCGCAGGACGGTCGGAGAATGTAGCAGAGCGCTACGAGGCGGCAAGACACTTGGCTGAGGCTGCGGGCCTCCGGTTCATGCCTGCAAGCGACATTGCGCGCCTTACGGTCAGCGAGATCGTGGCTCGGACCAAGATGATGGGGGCACGGAGGACGCGCCGGATAGTGTTGCTGCGCGTGCGTTCCTGGGTGGGGCGGAGAAGCCCATACTGACGGTCTCGGGGGCTCTGGAGCTCTACTTTGCCCTCACTCAGGACAAGACAAATGGCATGTCTGCCGATCAGAAGCGGATCTGGATCAATCCTCGGAAGAAGGCGGTGGCCAATTTCATTGAGCAAATCGATGACTTGGCACTCGACCAGATCACACGCGACCACATGCTCGACTTCCGAAAATGGTGGAGCGACCGCGTCAGCGACGGAGAAGTCAGCACGAACTCGGCCAACAAGGAAATCGGCCATCTGTCGAGCATCCTGTTCACCGTCAACGAACTCAAGCGGCTCGGGCTGAACCTCCCTCTTGGTGTCCTTACCCTCAAGAAGACCGATCAGAAGAATCGCTCGCCTTTCAGCAACGAGTGGATAAAGACCAAGCTGCTGGCTCCCGGTGCACTTGATGGTCTGAACATCAAGGCGCGAAATATTCTTCGTGTGGTAATCCTCCCCGAAAGTAAGGGGCTTCATAAGTAGAATTTTCTCGGCAAGATGAACGAGGAGATTTCGAATGAAGACAAGCAGATACACTGAGGCTCAGATCATCGCGATCCTGCGGCAGGCTGAAGGCGGTGTGCCGGTGGCCGAGCTGTGCCGCGAGCACGGCATGAGCAACGCGTCGTTCTACAAATGGCGGGCGAAGTATGGCGGCATGGATGCGTCCTTGATCAGCCAGATGAAGGCCATGGAAGATGAGAACCGCCGGTTGAAGCGGATGTATGCGGACCTGAGCATGCAAGCCGATCTGCTGAAGGAGGCTCTTGGAAAAAAG
>NZ_JACJFU010000019.1:0-44813 GCF_014164635.1 Paracoccus sp. MC1854
ATCCGGTTCAGCTCGCGTTCGCTCATCACCAGCCATCCCATGTTCGTCCCCCGAGGATCATGCTTCAACCGGGGGAGAGTGACATTCCTGCTTTGCTCAGCGGTGACATTTTAGCTTTGCGCGTATAACAAATGTATTTATAATTTGATTTATGTAACCCCGCGGTCTGCGCCGCTGCACCGCGATCTTGTGGGTGGAACCCCGCCGCGCCTGTCCCGACCGGCAATTGCAACCTTGGCGGCGTCCCGATGGGACCGCGGCAGGTCCGATCCGGCTTTCCATCAAGCCCCCAGCATCATCCGCGATCCGCCTTCGGTGCAAGGGATGGCCGGTCAGGGGTCGCCGGCATAGGCGAACCCGGCCGGGGCGCAGTCCCCGAAACCCATGTGGTGGCTGTAGCGGCAGGCCGTCGCCGGGGGATGTTCCGGGAGGGCTGGGTCATGGCTTCTCACGCGGTTCGGCCGGGCGGTGAAGATCCCGCCGGCGCGTCCGTGGCAGGCGGCGTTTGAATTCGTCGTCCCTGCAGGGCGCCGGATCGCCCCCCCGCATCGGGGCCATCAGTCCATGTCCATGCGCAGATGGGGTCATGGTCTTCTCCTTCAGCCGGCTTCAGGGGCGAGGCAGGTCAGCTCGCAATCTGCCACTTCGGGCCGGTTCACGTCGCCGAAGACCAGGGCCGAGGCGGCGGCCCCGCCCTGAAGGAACGTCAGGCTGCAGAAGCCGAAGCCCCCTCGACCTGCCTTTGCTGCGGGTCCATGCTGCGCCCGCAGGTCGGGTGTTCCCGGGCCGCCGCTTGTCCACCGTCGCTGGGAAAACGATCGTCACGCAAGGGAAACCGCCATGTTCCGCAGCATCCTTGCCGCCGCGCTGCTCCTGTCGGGCACCGCCCCGCAGGCGCTGGAACCCGAGCCGCTGCCGGTTCCGGCCGAAGGGGAACAGTTCTGGGGCCTCGGCTCGACCGGCATCCTCTGCTACCGCCCGCCCTGCCCGTGGCGCGGGGTGTTCCGCATCGACCCCGACGGCACCGGCACCCGCCCGCTGTCGGGCAACGACCTGCCCGAGCCGCCGCCGCTTGAGGCCGGCGCGGGCGACCGCGCAAGGATCGAGGCCGCCTTCGCGGACAGCGGCTGCGTGGTGGCCGAGGGGCATTTCCGGGGCGACACGCTGGTGGTCGCCCGCATCGCCGGCGAATGCCGCGACTGGCTTCCCCGCCCGCCCTCGGAATAGGGCGCCGGGGTCACGGGTGGCGCTTGCGCTTTCCGGTCCCTGCGACCGATCCAGCGGCAGTTCGTCATGCCGTCCCCCGGCCCGGCGCCCGGCCTATTGCCCCGAGTATTTCTTGCGCATCGCCCGGCCGGTCTCGATCCCGAACCGCCGCGCTTCCGAGGCGAGCCAGGCGTCCGCCCCGGCCTTGCCGTCGCGCTGGACGCGCATCCGGTAGCGGGGCTCAAGCTGGCGCCGGTGTTCCTGCATAATCCGGGCGCCCTCGGCCCGGGCGCGCGCTTCGGCGGCAGGCGACATGGTGCCGGGCCGGGACTTTCCCTGACGCGGCGCAGGAGCCTCGCCCGGGCTGGCCTGCTGCTGATGCGTGCGCAGGTTGTGTTCCAGCATCGTGTCGAGATGGATGCCGAGGTAATCCTGCGCCGTGGCAGGCGCGGCGAGGGTCATGGCGGCCAGCAGGGCCGCGGGGCCGGGCAGGTGCTTCATCGGTCTTCCTCGGGGATTGTGATGGCAGAAGGCTTTGGCATGCGACCGCATCTGGGGCGGCTCCGACAAGTTCCAGGCGGGCCGCGCGTCGCGGACGGGGGTCTGTCCCACACCGCGGCAGGGGAAGGCATAGGCGGCTCCTTTCCCCCCCGCTCAGCGGTTTTCCAGCCCGTTGTCGCGGCGATGCCGGCGGATCTCGGCGCGGCTGGAATCGACCTTGTCGATCAGGCGGGCAAGGCCCGCGCGGACCTCGGCCAGTTCTGCGGCATGGGCCTCCTTGGAGGTCACGGGGTTCGCATTCGCAGCGTCCCAGTCCAGCGCCCATTCCATTGCCGCGATCCAGTCGTCGGGGTCGCCGGCGATGTATTCGTTGACAGGGCGACCGACCTGCTCGGTCAGCGCCGAGAACAGGGTGCGGTTCTTCGCCCCCGCGCCGGGCGCCCCTAGCAGGAAGCGGTAACGGACCTGCCCCGCATACATCCAGTTCGCCGCCTCCTGCCCCCTGCCTTCGGCCAGCAGCCGGGCGGCAAGAACATAAAGCGCCGAAGGGTGCAGCGACCCCGCCTGTTCGACGATCTGCGCTGAGGTCATGCGGTCCAGCGTCTCATCGGCCTGCGCATGGAAGGGCAACAGCAGGCTGCAGACCAGCAGCAGGGCGGCGAACAGGCGTCTCATCGGGCGATTCTTGTGCTTCGCGCATGTGACCCCATGAAAGCGCATAAGCCCGGCCTTGTCTTTACCGCAGAGGGGTTCAGCGCAGGCAACAAGGCACGCGGTCGAGGCTGAGAGCGCCCCGGCTCCGGCGGTTGACGGGGCGCCACCCGATCCGCTCGCAGCCGGTGTCACCGCCGGGCGCCGGAAGGCCGAGGTCGCACAGGAACACCGTCATCGTCCCGGCACCCTGTTGTCGGGTTCTCTTTCAGGACCTTCCCCGCGCAGCCTGCCCCCAGCCTTCTTTCATGACATCCCTCGGACTGCAGGCCCCTGCCGTCCGAGGGCGCGGGGACCATGGACGCCCCCCGACGGGCAGGGCCGGGGCGGGCGAGGAACTCAGCCGCCCGGTTCTTCGTCCATGGATTGACCCGGCCCGCGCCGGAGGCAGCGGAAGCCGATATGGCTGGTGGAACTGTCCGCGGCCTGCGGCTGGCGCGCGGCCGGGCGATAGCGGCGGCAATGGTTCGGGGCGCAGAGATGCGAGCCGCCCTTGACCACCCCGGGACCCGTGGCGCCCCCGTCCGGCGTGCAGCAGGACCGTGCGCCGGGCAGGCGGAACGCGTCGGCCGTCCATTCCCAGACATTGCCGATCATGTCGAAAAGGCCGTAACCGTTCGGGGGAAAGGCCCCCACGGGCGAGGTCCGGGGAAAGCCGTCAAGCGCAAGGTCCTGCCAGGGAAAGGCGCCCTGCCAGATGTTGGCCTGCCAGCGCCCGCCCGGCGCGGGATCGTCGCCCCAGGCATAGGCCGCGCCGTCAAACCCGCCGCGGGCGGCATATTCCCATTCCGTCTCGGTCGGCAGGGCCTTGCCCGCCCAGGCAGCGTAGGCTGCGGCATCCGCATGGGCGACATGGACGACCGGATGATCCTCGCGCCCCGCCAGGCCGCTGCCCGGTCCCTCGGGCCGGTGCCAGCAGGCCCCCGGCACATAGGCCCACCACAGGCGCGGGTCGTCCAGAGGCACCGGACCGGGTGGCGGGCGGAAGACCAGCGAGCCGGGAACCAGCAGCGCCGGATCGGCGCCGGGATAGTCCGCGGGGTCCGGCGCCCGCTCGGCCAGGGTGACATGGCCGGTGGCGGCCACGAAGCGGGCGAAAGCGGCGTTGGTGACGGGGGTGCGGTCGATCCGGAAGCCGGCAACGGTGACGCGGCGGACCGGCCGCTCCTCGGGGTAGAAATCATCCGACCCCATCAGGAAGCTGCCGCCGGGGATGAAGGCGCAGCCCAAGCGATCCCCCGCCTCCAGCGCAGCCCCGGCCGGATCGGCCATGCGCCGCCTCACCGGGGCGTCACGGTCCCGAACTGCCGGTTCCACCCTGTCCACCCTGCCCGTCCGCGTTCCCCTGACCGCCGGCGTCATCGTCCATCTGGATGGTGTAATCCTGGGTAAAGGGTCGGCTGAGCAGAAGCACGACCAGCATCGTTCCGGTCAGCAGCAGCGAAAGCCAGATCATCCCCAGCCCGCAGATGATCCCGATAGCGCCCGAGGCCCAGATCGAGGTGGCCGAGCCTGCGCCATAGACGGTGTAATCCTCGCGGAACAGGGTGCCTGCGGCGATGAAGCCGATGCCGGTCATGACCGCCTGCAGCACCCGTGTCGGGTCCACCGAGATCGTGTCATCGACGGCGCGATAGGCGAATTCGATGGTTCCCACCGTCAGCGCGCAGGATGCCAGCGCGATGATGACAAAGGGGCGGAAGTCGATGGGCTTTTTCCGCAGGAACCGTTCCAGCCCCAGCGCCAGTGACAGGACCAGCGCCGCCCCCATCCGCAGGACCGCGTCCGCCCATGCGAGGTGATCGGGGCTGAAGGTGTCAGGCTGCATGGCGGTCGAACGCAGGGCGCGCGCGCCTTGTTCCGGCTGGCCCGCCTGCTGCGGGTTCAGCGGTCGTCGCCGGTCTCTGCCCTTCCCGGCCGGGCGATGGCCTCGGTCACGGCCTGCCGGGTCGGGTCGTCCAGGTTCTCGGTGGCGGGGAAGATCCCGACCTTGTCGCGGACCCCGATCTTGCGGGTGCGGCGAAGCTGGGCCACCGCGTTCCCGCCCAGCTCGGACAGGAGCAGCAGGCTGCCCGCCGCCTCGACCCGCCGGGCATAGCCGTCGATTACCTCGATCAGCGTGGCGCCCGGTTCGTGGCGGCGCATTGGCCAGCTTGTTGTCCGTGCCAGGGTCGAAGCCGACGATGGTGGGGATCTGGCTCAGCGAAACCGAGACTCCGGCGACCGCATCCTTGCGAAGATTGCGGGCCACGGGGTCAGCCGGCGTCGGCCGGGGCGAACATCGCCGGGTCGAAGGGCCGCAGGTCCTCGCCCAGCTCGCGCGCGACCAGCTCGTGCAGCTTGCGGGTCATCTCGGCCAGCGCCTGCGCGTCGTGGCGCGGGTGGGCGGGGTCGGCCACGCTCTCCGTCTCGCCCGGGTCGTTGATGAGATCGTAAAGGCCCACATCGCTGCACGCCCGCAGTTCCTCGACCGAAGCGGGGTTGCCGTACTCGTCGGGGCTGAACCAGCGCACGATCTTCCAGCACCCGTCAGTCAGGCTGCGGTGGAAGTTGCGCTTGCCGAAATCGGGCGCGCCGTATTCGGCGCCGACCTCGGGAATGCGGGCCAGCCATTCGTCGGGCGTCATCACGCCGCCCTGCAGGTCGGTCAGTTGCGCCAGCGCCCCGGTCAGCGCCCAGTCGTTGTCCAGCGCGTGCAGCGTGTCCCATGTCGTCAGCGCGCCGCTGACCGGCTGCTCGGCGCTGCCGCGGGGACCCGCGCTTTCGGGCGCCGTCGTCAAGGGACGCAGCGAGCGGCCGGGAAGGTCGGGATAGTCGGCGCGCAGCCGCTCCTCGGGGACGCCGGCGTAATCGAGGCAGGTCGGCACCAGGTCCAGAAGCGAGCCGATGGCCTCGGTCCGCGCCCCCCGCCGGCCCTGCGGATCGCGGATGATCAGGGGCACGACCTGGGCCTCGTCAAAGGTGATGCCGCCCTTCTGGGTCATGTTGTGGGCGCCGTTCATCTCGCCGTGATCGCCGGTATAGATGACCACGGTGTCGTCCCAGCCGCTGACCCGGTCCATCGCCTGCAGCACCTTGTCGAACTGCATGTCCACCAGCCGCATGCAGTTCAGCAGGTAGTTGCGCTGCTTCAGCCACAGGTCGGTGCGATCCTCGGGGATATGGCCGAAATGGATGCGCAGGTATTCGTAATAGGCCGCGACCCCCGGAGGATGCTTGTCCGGTTCATAGGCGTGATTGTTGGGCATGGCGACGTCCCATTCCTTCTGGAAGAAGGGACTTTGCTGGATCGGATGCTGGCTGGCCGAGGCGAAGCCCGCATCCAGCCCGCCGATGCCCTTGTCGGGAACCACGAACATGACGTCATGCGGGTTGATCAGGCTGACCACCAGCGCCCAAGGCTGGTCGAGCGTCGGGGCGCGGTGTTCCAGCCAGTCCACCGCTTCTTCGGCGACGCTGGTGTCGAGCTGCGCGCCCTGCAGGGGGCCGCCGAACATGTCGCCCCATTCCTGGGTGTCGGACCAGCCGAAATCCTCCAGCGGATGCGGCTTGCGGTCCAGCCTGGACAGGTGCCACTTGCCCTTGAAGGCGGTATAGTAGCCTTGGCCGCGCAGCATGTCGCCGAGGGTCGGGATGTCTGGGTCCATCCCCTTCGTCAGCCAAGCGTAGTTGGTGTTGTCCCACATGTCGATCTTCTTGGCGTGCTGCCCCGTCCACATGGTCGCGCGCGAGGGCGTGCAGATCGGCACCGTGCAATAGGCCCGGTTGAAGGCCACCCCTTCCCTGTGCAGCCGCCGCCAGGCGGGCAGCGGCAGGTCGTCGGGGACCGGCATGTGGGCCTGCCACTGGTCCTCGACCAGGATCAGCAGGTTCGGCTTGCGGGTGTCGGACATGGGGCGGACCTTTCAGGCGGGATGGGCGGGCGAAGGCTTATCGGCCCGGCTTGGGGCGACCGGGGGTCGTGGTGAAGCCGGGGGCGTCGCGGCTCAGCACGCGGGCGAGCGCCGGCAGCAGGATGATGCCCAAGGTGATGATGGCCAGCACCTCGGGGGTGCCGCCGAAGTTCTGGACCGCGATGATCATGGTCGCCGCCGTGTTCCGCTGCCCCGACCCAAGCGCGCCCACGTCTTCCAGGTCGTCGCGGTCGCTGCGGCCGCCGGCGAGATAGCCGATGCCGAACATGGCCGCGATGAAGACCAGCCCCATCAGCATCGCACCCTCGCCGACCATGCCCATGACCTCGGGCAGGTTGCCGAGGATGGTCGTGCCGATCGTCAGATAAGGCGCGATGTTGCCGATCCTGGCAACCCAGGGCTGGATGCGGGGAACCCGGCGCCGCATCGGGGCCTGCGGCAAAGGTCCGCCCTGCCCCGCCGCCATGACCGATGCGGGCCACGTTGACGATCCGGCCCCAGCCGCGTTTCAGCATCCCTGGCGCAAAGGCGCGGAACAGGTGAAAGCCCCCCATCAGGTCCATGGTGGCGCGCCACTGCTTCCCGGTCATGTCCAGAAAGGGCGTGTAGAGCCGTGGCAAGCGCAGCCCGCCCACGAGGTTGACAAGGATGTCCACCGGACCCAGCGCCCGCGCGGCCAGGGTCTCGTCCAGCCGCCGCCCCGGGAGGTCGGCCAGCGCCGTCCCGCGGTCCCGTCCGCGACCAGCCGGCCGATGACGGTTCGGCCCAAAGGCCGGTCACGACGGCAATGCGGCGGGCAGGCCAGTCCATCTCCTCGCGCAGCATCCTGCACAGCGCGAATTTCTGGATCTTGCCCGAGGCGGTGGGTCGAGGCCATGGTGAAGGCGATGCCCTCGTCCTGCACCATCCGCCGCTTCAGCCGCTTGTCCCACATATCGAACAGGATGAACCGCGCCCCGAGGCAGATCGGCATCAGAAGGCCATGCCGGAAGCCGGTCTGGTGGTCCATGGGCGCGGCCATGGCGATCGCCTCCCGGCCTGTCAGCCCCGACCGTTCCGGACAGGGGATGAGGTTCGGATACATGGTGTTCGAGGTGTGCGTCACCCCCCTTGGATTCCCCGGTCGTGCGGCTGATGTAAATCACCTGGTTCGCGTCATCGGGGCCGGGATGGCTGGCACTCACGATCCGCTGCAGGTCGGGGTCGTCGGAACCGGGGTTGGCGAGCAGCTTGTCGAAGGTGTTCTCGCCATCGGCCTTGTTGACGACGACATGGCGCAGGTCGGGAAGCTGGGGCTTCATCCCCTCGGCCATCGTCTCGTGGTCGAAGTTGCGAAGTCCTTGGGAACGATGAAGACTTGGGACTCGCCGTGGCCCAGCATCAAGGACAGTTCATGCTCGCGGAAGATCGGCATCACCGGGTTGAACACCGCGCCGATCCGCGCGCAGCCGGGATAGGTCACGACGAACTGCCAGCTGTCGGGCAACTGGCAGGTCACCACGTCTTTGCGCCCGCCGCCGAGCCGCGTCAGTCCACGGATCCGGTCCAGTTCCGCGGCGTCGAAAACGGTCCCGGACATGATGCCTTTTCCTTGGCAGATCGGAAAGGGGGGCCGCCCGGCGGGACGGCCCCCGCAGGATTCAGCCCCTGCGCATGTAGTGCTTGCGGAAGTCCGGCTTGCGCTTTTCCTTGAAGGCGAGGCCGCCCTCCTTCGCCTCGTCGGTGTCGTAATACAGGCTCAGCGCATACATCCCCATGCCCGCGATGCCGCGCTGGTGTTCGGTGTCCATGTTGAAGGACCGCTTGGCGATGGCGATGGCGGTGGGCGATTTTTCTAGGATCTCGGCGCACCAGCGATCGACCTCGGCGTCAAGCTGGTCGTCGGGAACGACGGCGTTGACAAGGCCCATCTCCAGCGCCTGATGCGCCTTGTAGCGGCGGCACAGATACCACATCTCGCGCGCCTTCTTCTCGCCCACGACGCGGGCGAGAAAGGCGGTGCCATAGCCCGGATCGACGGACCCGACCCTGGGGCCGACCTGCCCGAACTGCGCGCTTTCACCCGCGATGGTGAAGTCGCAGATGGTGCATAGCACGTTGCCGCCGCCGATGGCATAGCCGCGCACCTTGGCGATCACGGGCTTAGGCACGTCGCGGATGATGGAATGCAGGTCCTCCATGGGCAGGCCGATGGTGCCGCGCCCGTCATATTGCCCTTCGTGCGCGGACTGGTCGCCGCCGCTGCAGAAGGCGCGTTCACCCGCGCCGGTCAGCACGATCACGCCCACCTCGCGGTCCCATCCGGCGCGGTTGAAGGCGTGGATGATTTCCTCGACCGTCCGGCCGCGAAAGGCGTTCATCTTGTGGGGGCGGTTGATGGTGATGGTGGCGACCCCGTGCGTCTTGTCGAACAGGATGTCTTCATAGGTCATGTCGGTTATGATGGTTCCTCTTCAGCCGTGCATCGTCAGGCCGCCGGACACCGAGATCACCTGTCCGGTGAAAGGCGTCGCCGGAGGCGAAGAACAGGATCGCGCCCGGCAGGTCCTCGGGACGGCCAAAGGCCCAAGCGAGCGGCGTCGGACACCACGCCGACCATCCGCCCCGCCCCGACCACCCCGGAGAATACCGCCGTCGACGCGCTGACCGCAGGGTTGCGGAACCGGCCGTTCTGCTGGCTCTGCCAGACCGCGAACCTGCTGAACAAAACCGGCAACCGCGCGCGCGAGGATCATGGCGTCACCACTCGGCAATGGGCGATCCTCGGCGCCCTCGCCGATCCGCGCAGCGAGGGCGGCATCCCGGTGGGCGATCTTGCCGGGCTGCTGATGGTCAGCCGCCAGAACCTGACGGGCATGCTGTCGCGGCTGCAAGCCCGGGGCCTCATCACCCGCACGGTGGACAAGCGCGGCAAGCGGTCCCGCTTCATTCGCATGACCCGGGAAGGGCGGCAGAGATGGGCCGCCATGCAGCCGCGGATCAACGCCTTCCACGCGGCCGCGCTGGCGGGCTTCTCGAATCCCGATACCAACGCCGCGATGCATCATCTTGAAAACCTGCGGCAGAATTTCGTCGCGCTGGAGCGCGCACGGGGCGGGGGCGGATGAGGACTGACCGGCTGCGATCAAGACAAGCAGGTGTTGCAACCGGAAGATGCTCGACAGGTCGTTCAGGACGCCGATCCTGACCGTCATCCCCTGCACCATCGCCGGCCCCGCCCCAGCAGGATAGCGGCCGCGATCACGAGCTTTCCGAGTCCAGCCAGCAAATTACATCCTCCCCGATGTGATTGCCTTTTCCTCCCCCCGGCCGGACGGGCCGGGACGAGGCAGACGGCAAGGCAGGGACAGGATATGTAAAAACATCTTGCCATTCATCAGGTGTGAAGACCATTGGCCCGGCCGCGCGCAAGCTCCTGCGGACTGGTGCGGCGATTCGTCGGTCTTGATTTGATTTGACCTTCAAACTATATTTCGGGCCATGCCCGACCCTCTCGCCCTTCGCGCCCGCTTCGGGCTTCGTTTCTCGCTGCTCGCCCGGCGGTGGCGCCGGGTGCTGGATGCCCGGCTCACGCAGGTGGGGCTGACCGACGCCACCTGGGTGCCGCTGGTGCATCTGAAGGAAACCGGCGGCGGCATCACCCAGAAAGACCTTGCGGCGCGGGTCGGCGTCGACGGGTCCAGCCTCGTGCGGGTGATCGACATCCTGTCGCGCGAGGGTCTGGTCGAAAGGCGTCGGGACGAGACCGATGGCCGCGCCCGGCTGGTCCACCTGACTGAGCAGGGCGAGCGGCGGCTGGCCGGTATCCGGCGCGAACTGGCCGAAGCCGAGGAAGCCATGCTGGCGGACCTGTCGGACCCCGAGATCGCCGCCATGCTGGCCCATCTGGAAACCATCGAACGGCGCATCTCGACCCTTGAACGCGCCGGGACCAAGGACGCCGCCGAATGAGCCGCCGCCCTCCAAGCCGCAGGCAGGTCGTGCGGCACCTGCTGCATCCCCGCAATCTTCGCGGCAGCCTGACGCTGTCGCCGCAGCCGTCGTTGCGCAACGCGGCGCTGGCCGGGCTGCAGGCGGCGGTGGCGGCGGCGATCGCCCTGCCCCTCACCCTTGTCTCGCCCTGGCCGCACCTGATCGGCTTTGTCGCCCTGGGGGTGCTGGTCGCCCTGTTCGGCCGCTTCGCCCCGCCGCGCAGCCGCAACCCGATCCTGCTGCAATGCGCCCTGTGGCAGAGCCTCGCGGTCTTCGGGATGTCGATGGCGGTCTGGCTTGGGGCCTCCGCCGCGGGCCAGCTTGCGCTTCTGGCCTTCGCCTGCGGGTTCTTCTTCCTTGTCTGCGTGACCGGCCGCTTCGGGGCGCCGGGGCCGCTGATCTTCGTCTTTGCCGTGGGCGCCTCGATGGCCGACAGCCTGACGCTGGCGCAGGTGCTGGAACGCACCGCCGCGACCACGGCCGCCGCCGCCTTCTCATGGGCGGTCTGCGCGGCCAGTGAGGCGCTGCGCCACCCGCCCCGCCCCGGCCGGCCCTTTCCGGCCGAGCCGGCGCGGCCTTTGCCGCACCGGCTGATGGCTGCGGCGCGCATCACCGCGGGCACGGCACTGGCGGCTTACGCCAGCCATGCCCTTGGCGCGAACCATCCAGCCTGGGCCGCGATGGGGACGCTGGCGGTCATGCAGGGCACCCATCTGCATATCAGCATGAACCGGGCGCTGCAGCGGATGGCGGGCACGGTGGCGGGGGCGCTGCTGGCCTGGGCCTTCCTGATCCAGAACCCCACGGCCGGGGCGGTCATCGCGGCACTGGTCCTGCTGCAGTTCGTGACCGAGGTGGTCATCGGCGCGAATTACGGGCTGGGGCAGGTGCTGGTCACGCCCATGGCGCTGCTGATGACCCATCTGGCCGCCCCCCATGCTGCCGGGCCTGCCATGGCACCCGAGCGGGTGCTGGACACCCTGCTGGGCGCGACGATCGGCATCTGCCTGGCAGTGGTGCTGTCAAGCCTCGACGACCGCCGGCACCTGGCCGGTCAGCGCGACGCCCAGCCCTGAGCCGGGGCTTGCCTTGCGCCGCCCGCGTCCGGCAGACCGGCGGCGGGGCGATCCGGCCCCGGCCCGAGGGCAGCGCATGATCATCTCTCACCGGCACCGCTATGTGTTCGTCCATATCCCCAAGACCGGGGGCACCTCGCTGACGCTTGCGCTGGAACGCCGGCTCGGGCCGCAGGACATCGTGCTGTCGGACACTCCGAAGGGCCTGAAGCGGCGGCGGCGGGTCAGGGGCGTGGCCGCCCGCGGGCGGTTGTGGAAGCATTCGACCCTCGCCGACATCGAGGGGCTGGTCGATCCGGCGATCTTTTCCGGCTACCTGCTGGTCACGCTGGCGCGCAACCCCTGGGCGCGGGCGGTCAGCTACCACCGCTGGCTGCGGCTGCAGAGCTTCGAGAACCCGGCCGTGACGCTGGCCAAGGCGCTCGATTTTCCCGATTTCCTGCGCCAGCCGCTGATCCTGTCGCACATGGCGGTGCCGGTCCGGCATTACCTGACCGACGCACGGGGGCAGGAACATCCCGCCCTGATCCTGCGGCTGGACGACCCCGGCCCCGGCCTGGCCGAACTGGAAGCGCACCTGGGCTTTCCGCCCGGCCCCCTGCCGCGCAGCAATGCCTCGGGTCCGCCCGGCGTGGACTGGCGCGGCAGCCATGACGCCGAAACCCGCGCGCTCATTGCGGCGGCGGCGGCCGAGGACATCGCCCGCTTCGGCTGGAGCTTCGACGGCTGAGGCAAGGCGCCCTGCCCCTGCAGCCGCAGGAAGGCCTCCTTCCCGGGATGCGCGACGGCTTTCCGCCTTTCCGGCAGGTCACGGGTCTTCGGGCGCGATCAGTTCGACCTTGGGGAAATAGCCCGCATAGCGACTGCGGTCGCGGGTCAGCAGGCGGTAGCCCCGGATGGCGGCATGGGCGCCGATGTAGAAATCCGGCAGCGGAGAGCGCCGGGCACCGCCCCGGCGGCGGTAGGCGACAAAGACCTTGCCGGCAAGGAAGCCCGCCGCCCAAGGCAGGGGTTCGCGGGCGAAGACCTCTTCGGGCAAGGCCGCGTCCAGCGTCTCGATGCGGCTATGGGCCACCGAAACCTCGGCATAGATCAGCGGGTTGATGACCAGCCGCGCCCCCTGCCCTTCCCGCGCCAGCGCCCCGGCCGACCATGCGGCCCATTGGGGATCGTCGGTGGCGATGTCGATCAGGATGTTGGAATCGACCAGGACCGGCGTCATCCGCGGGTCAGGGCCATGATCTCGTCCGTTGTCATCCCGGCATCGGCGCTGCCCCTGAGCCGGGCGATGGCTTGGCGCACCGCCTGCCCCCGGTCCTCGCGCAGCCGGTCGGAAGGGATCACCCGCACCAGCCCGTCATCGCCCAGCAGAAAATCGACCTCGGTTCCCGGATGGAAGCCTGCGGCCTCCCTGATCGGCTGCGGGATCGTGACCTGACCCTTGATGGTGATGCGCATGATGGTTCCCCCTGCCAGTATTACCAAGGGTAATGCCTTGTCAGGGCTTGTGCAAGCTAATGGAAATGCCTTCATTCACAGCGGTTTAACAAATTGCCAATTGGCAATTTCCAGTCGGGAAGCGGCGTTGCCAGTTGGCAATTTCCCGTCAGCCGAACCTTTCGGCAAGGAAGCGGTCGAGTTCCGCCCGCAAGGTCGGCTCGTCGATGTCGCGATCGAACTGCAGTGTCACCTCACGCCCCCGCTCACGGACCCGCAGCTTGGCCGATGGGGCCGCGACCTTGGCGGCAGGCGCCGTTGCCGCCTTCAGCCGTGCGAGGACGCGGGGAACGGGGACAGAGGCCCCCTGCCCTGCCCGCCCCCGATCCTGTTCGGCGGCAATTGCCGTGGCCTCGGCCAGCACGCGGTCTCCGGCATCCGAAAGCAGAGGCCGCAGCGTGCGGGCGTGCAGTTCTTTCAGATCGGTGATCTGCGGCCAGGCGCGGACAACGACCTCGGGCAGCCGGGCGAGATACAGATAGCGCGACAACCACGCCTCCGAGACCTCCAGCCGCGCCGCCATCGCCTTCTGCTTGCCGCCGTAGTAAAGATCCAGTGCGCGGGCATAGTCACGGGCGCGTTCGTAATCCGACAGGTCCGCCCGGTCCCGGTTCTCGATGTCGGCGAGGCGAAAGGCTTCCTCATCCGTCAGATCGCGGACCTCGACCAGATAGCGGAACTGCGGATAGTTGTTGGCCCTGAGCCACGAGATCGCGAAATGTCGCCGGGCGCCACAGATCACCTCGTATTCCGCCCCTTCGCCCGAACGGCGGCGAACGATGGCCGGGAACTCCTGCTGCCCCTGCGCGCGGATGCTGTCGATCAGCTCGCGGCAGTTGGTTTCGTTCAGCAGGTCATAGGCGCGGTTGTGGCGTTCCCACATGACGCAGCTGGCAGGATCGACCCAGCGCAGCACCTTTTCCTCGCGCGTGCCGCTGTCGGCCAGCGCGTTCGATCGCTTGAGGAAACGGGTCCCGCCCTTTTCAGCGGCGGGTGCCGGGTCATCCATGTCACGCAGCAGGTCGTCGAAGATCGCGTTGTGGCGCTTGCTCACAGCAGTCCCTCCTTGCGCAGATCGCGGTGGTGGCTGGGCCAGGTCTTGCGGGCCAGCAACTCGACCTCACGCCCCACGGCGTCCAGATAAGCACGGCAGCGCTTGTGCGTTTCGGTCCGCGTGGCCGCGCCGGTCATTTCATAGACTGTCATCAGGTTGGCGCTGGCGTTGTCGATCTCGGCGCTGTCCTTCAGCACCGCCATCAGCATGTCCTGCGCAAAGACCGCGTCCATCATCCGCTTGATCGCCTGATGCGCCGATTTCTGCTCGTTCATCTTCGAGGTCAGGATCTTGACGAAGCTGTACTGCCGCTCGCCCCCGTGGCGCGAGAGTTCCGCCAGCGTCGCCTCCAGCATCTTGAGGAAATGCGCGGTCGAGGCGAAGTCGATGTTATTCGGCGGCGCAGGCACCAAGAGCGCGTTCGCCGCGCGCAGCACCGACAAGGACAGCATCCCAAGGGCAGGCGGCGGATCCAGCAGGATGATATCGAACTGGTCCGCGATGCTGTCGACCCCTTCGCGCAACCGGTCGAGGATGAAGGCCGGGTCACGCGCCATCCGGGCCGCGAATTCATATTCCGCATCGTAAAGGCCGAGGTTCGCCGGGATGATCGCGATCCCCGGCCAGTAGGTCGCGCGCAGCGCGTAATGCAGCGTCTTGGGGCCGCCATGGCGCAGGAAGGGATAAAGCGTGTCTTCCTCCTCATCCACGTCCACGTCGGGGTTCAGCCCGAAGACGGCGGTGCTGGAGGCCTGGCTGTCGCAGTCGATGATGCAGACGCGATAGCCCTTGAGCGCGAAATATTGCGCCAGATGGGTGACGACCGTGGATTTCCCCACGCCGCCCTTGAAGTTCTGCACGGCCAGAACCAGCGGCGGGTCGTCGGGCGCGCGATGCGGCAGGGTGCCGAAGACCTCGCGCATCCGGGCGATGTCGGCCAGCGAATAGCCACGACGGCGGCCGGTGTCCTCGTCCTTGTCGGGAGACGGCAGGCGCCCGTCGCCCTCGGCATCGCGGATCGCCTTTTCGGACCGCCCGACCATCTCGGCTGCGGTGCGGACATTGAAGCGCAGGTCCAGCTGCTTCTGCGTGCCGGGGGCGAAGACCCGCTCGCGCAGCCGCTCGATCACGGTGGCGGCGCGGCGGCTGAGGACGGAAAGTTCGTCCAGTGTTACGGGAGGCAGAACGCTGTCCATGATCCTGTTCCTTGCTATGCAGGCGACCATGCACCGGCACGGTATCGGGGTAAAGTTCGGTCTTTCAACTGTGGAGGCTTCAGGAACCGTAACATTTGCCTCATGGGTTCAAGACTGAACCTTCCCGCCTTTCAGCCGTGTTGTCAGCACGTGAGAGGGGGTCAGGCATCCCAATCTGTAAGGTCTTCAAGAGCCAGCGGCCCAACTGCTCTTAAATCCTGTGGATAAGAAAACCCTTCCCTGTTCTGGATTCTTCTTGTTCTCTGTTCATATCATATAAATACTTGAAATAAGAAGATAAAAATTACATATTCCTACATCCTGGGATGACTTGCGCTACCTTTCGGGTGCCTTCTCCTTACCGATCGGGATGGGATGTCTTACCTTCCGGGACGACGGCATTGCTTACTTTTCGGGTGTCCCCGGCAACCTGCGGCAACCGCCCGCTTTTTCCCAAGAAATACAGCCTTCTGCGAATCACCTTTGTTCCCCTTGTCAAGCTGTTGCTTACTTTTCGGGTGCAACGCACGCTGCCCGGTTGAAGACTTACCAGAGCGGCGGTAACGAGGTAAGACTTGGACAAGGCGGGGCCATGGCAACAGCGATTCGCACGGTAGAGGCGCGGCCCAATGCCGACAGCCTCATCAAGCCCGGTGAGCTGGTTGATCTGGTCGAGGTGACGCCGCTGACGCTGAACGACCGGCGCATCTACAACCAGCTTCTGGAAAACGCCTGGGACGCCATCGACAAGCCAGTGACCCATGTCATTGCTAAGGCAGCGCTGCGGGGCAGCCACAACTCGAACGACCGCGTGGGCGAAAGCCTTGAACGGCTGATGTCGGCGATCGTCAGGGTCGCGGTGGTCTGGGATGGTGAACCCGCGATCGAGCGGGTGCAGTTGCTGGGCGGCAACCTTGAAAGCCGGCGCCCTGACGGGCTGCTGGAATACGAGATCCCCGCGCGGCTGCGGAAGATCATCCGCAACAGTCAGGTCTTTGCCCGGCTGCAGCGCGAGGTGATGTTCGCGCTGTCCTCGAAATACGCCCTGACCCTTTACGAGATGGTGCAGAAGCGCGGCAACCTGCGCTGGAAGGCATCGGAACGCTTCGCGCTGGACAACTTCCGCGGCATCATCGGCGTGCCGAAGGGAAAGCTGTCATCCTGGTCGAACCTCAAGCTGCGCGCCATCGACCCGGCGGTGGGCGAGGTGAACGCGCTGTCGGATTTCATGGTCGAGATCCTGCCGGTCAAGACGGGCAGGGCGGTCACGCATGTGGAACTGCGCTGGTGGCGCAAGGACGGCGATGCCTCGGGCGCCGCCGACCGGGCGCTGCAGTTTTCAAAGGTGGGCCGCCGCGCCAAGGCCGAGGAAACCTCCAGGAAGGCCGTTGCCCCCGTTCCGCCATTGCCGGCGGGGCAGGGGATCACGAGCCTGCGCCCGCGCCCCGCCTGGCTCGAGAGCCGCGGCGCCCCGCTGCTGACGGAAACCTACGAGACGGCACGCCTGCGTCATCCGGGATATGACATCTATTTCGTCGAAGGCGAATGGCGGGCCTGGGCCCAGGGAAAAGAGCCTCCGCAGGACCCTGACCGCGCCTTCCTGGCCTTCTTCCGCCGCTATGCCGAGGGCAATCCGATCTGAATTGCCAACTGGCAATTTCTGCGTCGGGCAGGGCGCTGGTGCCAGCAGCGCCTGCATATCACGGATGATGCCCTGCCGGACGCGTCGGTAAAAAGGTCCATGTCCTCAATCGGAGAAATACTGACAAGCCGTTGTTTTCACTTGTTGTCTATGCCTTCCAGAACCTCTCGCGCCGGCTTGACGCGCCCATCAGCAGCCATCAGTCCGAACCAGTCCTCGCGGTCCTTCGGATCGGTCCCGAGGTCGCGGTAGCTGTACCAGAACACCGGGCCGAGCCATGGCGTGACGCGGGCCAGGTCCACGCTGGCAGCCAACTGCTCGGCTTGCCGGGATTCCGGCGCGCCGCCCTCGGCCTCGTTCGTGGGTGCCCCGTATTCGGTGATCCAGATCTTCTTCTCTGCGTCGCCATGCGCCGCCATCAGATCACGGATCGGCCCGGCCATCAGTGCCCAGGAATTCCGCCAGCCCCGAAGATCGGGCAGGCTGGCGCCGGTATAGGGGTGAAAGCCCAGGGCGTCGAAGCTGCCCCCCGCGCCCTCGTCGTAGACGCGCTGCAGGAACTCCACGGCGGCGATGGCCCGCCCCGAACGGTCGGTCGAGGTCGCGGCGGCAAGGCCGCCGAGGATGACCGTCGCATCCGGGTCGGCGGCGCGGATGGCCGCATGCGCCGCCTTGAGGATCGCGGCAAAGGCCACCGGGTCGGGGCGGGGGGGGAAGGGCCCGTCCAGGTTCGGCTCGTTCCAGATTTCCCAGGTGTCGATGCCGCGCGGTTCATAGCGGCGGACCGCCGCCTCGAGAAAGCGGCCGAAGGCCTGCGGGTCGCCGGGGGGCGAATGGTCCTCGGGGTTCGCCCAGGCCCATTCGGGGGTCGAGCCGGCAACGGGCAGCACCCCGATGCCGAAGGATGCGGCAAGATCGACGATGCGGTCCATCTCGCTCCAGTCGAAGCTGTCGGGGCCGTCGCGCTGGATGCTGGCCCAGTTCAGGTCGGTCCGCAGCCAGCGCACGCCCATGGCGGCGTAATCCGCGAATTCGGCCCGCAGGTCGAGGCTGTCCTGCCAGCGCAGGGCGTCAAGGCCCACGGCAAGGCCCACGGCATCATCGGGGATCGAGGACGCCTGCACCGCCGCCCCGCCTGCGAATCCGAATTGCAGCAGGATCGCGGCAATTCCCCCGATCATTCCGCGCCGCAATGCTCGTGGCATTCCGCCGCAGGTGGGTTCGGAAAGGGCAAATGACGGGCGGCAGGGGGCAGGGATCGTTCCGGGCATGGGGAATTCCATTTTTCTCACGGACAGGACCCTACGGCATATTGCAATTCCGACACAACGCGGCCGGATCATTCGTGATCGGCGATGTTGGCGTTAACCGTGCTTGTTTATTGGGCACCTGCGGATTAGGCAGCGGAAACGGGCCGAGTGCAGGACATGAATGTTCAGGATCTGGATCGGAAGTTCCGCAGCAGATGCTGTTCTGAGGCTGTCTGCCCAGATGGCCAGCACGGTTGTGGTGGCCCGCATCCTGTCGCCCGCGGAATTCGGCGTGGCAACGCTGGTCCTGGCCGTGGCCACGATCATGGGCGCCTTTATCGGCCTGCCCTTCGAGGAGTCCCTCAGCCAGCGGCGCCAGGTGCGGTCCGCGCATCTGGAAACCGCGCTTTTCGTCTCGATGGTGCTGACGGGGGCCGCGGTGCTGCTGTCGCTGCTGCTGGGCCCGCTCATCGAGCATTGGGCGGCCGCACCCGGATTTGCCCTGTATCTGGTCGTTTCGGCCCTGCTGCTGGCGGGGCAGGGGCCGGGGGCGGTGGCGCGGGCGGTGGCCCGGCGCAGCCGCCGCTTTGTCGAGATCTCGTTCTGCCAGGCCGCCGGCACGGTGATCGCCTCGCTGGTCGCGGTGCTGGCGGCGCTGGCGGGCTGGGGGGTCTGGTCGCTCCTGCTGCAGCGGCTGCTGCCGAACGTGCTGTATCCGCTGCTTGCGGCGGGTTTCCTGTGGCATCGCGGGCAGGCAATGCGGACGCTCGTGCGCTGGCATCCGCAGCGGTTCCGGGAACTCTTCCGCTTTTCCTGGCTGAGCCTCGCCGATGTCGGCGTCGGTTCCGCGGTGCCGGCGGTGCTGGCCTTCATGGTCAACGCAGTCTTCGGCAGCGCCACCCTGGGCCAGCTCAACATCGCGCTGAGGATCGTTGATCCGTTGCGGATGGCATTGATGGGGGTGGGGCACAATCTTGCGTTCTCGGTGCTGGTCCGGCTGCAGCTTGACCCGCCCCGTCTGGTCCGCACGGCCGGAGAGATCGTCGCGGGCGTTGCCATGGTCGCGGTCCCGGCCTTTGTCGGGCTGGCGATGGTCGCCCCGGTGCTGCTGCCGCTGCTGGTGGGACCGGGCTGGGACCAGGCGGTGCCGCTGTCGCAGATCCTGTGCCTCGCGGTGGCGCTGTCGCTGCCCTTCCAGTTCTACGATTCCGCCTATTCGGCCTTGGGCCGCCCGGAATACGGGTTGATCGGCGGCATCTTCGCGCTGGCCTGCATGGTCGCGGGATTTGCGATCACGGTCGGTGCCGGGGGTCGCAATGCCCCCGCGATCGCCTTCCTGGTCTATGAGCTGGCAACCATCGCCGCCGTCCTGTTCTTCGCCCTCCGCCTTGGACGGGGAAACGTGGCCCCGGCGTCAGGCCGTATCGGGCGGGTGTGGCTGGCGGCGCTTGCCATGGGGGCCGCGATTGCCGCATTGTGCTTTCGAAACGGCGTCCCGGAGCCTTCGGTGCCGACCCTGGCCGTCATCATCCTGGCCGGAGCGGCGGCCTATCCGATCGCTCTTCTGGTGACATGCCGCCCATGTGCCCAGGACTTCATCTCTCTGCTTCGCAACCGGAAATCGTGAGTTGACATGATCACCTTTGTAGCTACAGCCGAGCACCAGTACACCGTCCGTGACGTGCTCGAAACCCGCGACCACCCCCTGCACGGCCGTATTGTCATCCTGAGCTACGAGGAATTCACCGGACTGCCGCGCCTGCCGGTTTCGGCCTATATCTTCGCCGACCACGAACGCTTGGACGAAGACGAACTTCCGGCCGTCCTGAACCGGATCGACGCGCTGCGCCGCGCCTGCCCCGACTGCGCGATGCTGAACCTGCCCGACCGCATCGGCAACAGGCTGGACATCATGCGCCGCCTGCACGAGGCCGGGATAAACGACTTCCGCATGATGCCGCTGCGGACCCCGCCGGAATCCTTCCGCTACCCCGTCTTCCTGCGCCGCTTGGACGATCACGAAGGACCGAGGTCCGGGCTTCTGCGCACGCCCGAGGCCCTGCGCGCCGCCGTGGCCGCTCTCGACCTCGACGACCGCCAGGGAGACCGTTTCGTCGTCACCGAATATATCGATGCCCGCAACGAACTGGGACTGCATGAAAAACGGTCCTACACTCGTGTCGGCGACCGGCTGTTCCCCTCGGCGCTGGACCAGAGCCGGGACTGGATCTGCAAGGGCGAATTCACCGATCTCAGCATCGTGCCCGCGGCCGAGCGCGAGATGGCGTTCCTGCAGGGCAACGAGGACGAACCCGTCCTGCGCGCGGCCTTCGAGGCGACGGGCATCCAGTATGGCCGCGCCGATTACGCGCTGGTCAACGGCCGTCCGCAGATCTTCGAGATCAACACAAACCCCTATGTCGACAATCCCGAAACCGTGCCGGAACGCGGGCACGTCGCGGCTGCGCATATTTCCAGCGCATGGCTCGACGCCCTTGTGCGGCTTTCGGATGCCATGCCCCCTTCGGCGGGAGTCTGGCGCGAGGTTCCGCATGGAACCGGCCGGATTCTGTGGGCGCCCACGCGGCGGCGGACGGTTCACATGGCCATGCGCGGGCTGCGCCAGCTTCACAATGAGACAAAGGCCATGCGCTGGCTGCGGCGGTTCCGGCTGATCCCCTGACCGGGCGGTCCTTACGCCGCCGAAGAGCGCGCGGGCGAGCGCCACAGCGCCAGCCCGACCCCCAGGGCGATCCAGCCCCCGAAAAAGCGGAAGCTGTCGATGCTGGCCCCCAGCATCAGCCAGCCGCTGAGCGTCATCGCCACTGCCAGATGCAGCCGGCCCGTGTAGCTCGCCCCCGAGGCCCGCAAGAGCGAGCGCAGCAGCAGCGGCAGGATCATCGCAAGCCACAGCAGGTAGCCCAGCAGCCCGGTTTCAGCCAGCAGGCGGACGTGCAGCGAATAGGCGGGCGGCCAGGTCAGCCCCACGTCGGCGGCGGTGGCATAGCTGCGGACCTCCCAGCTTCGCAGGTCCTCGGCGCGGATGTGATAGGGATAGTTGAAGCCGTATTGCCCGAGGCCAACCCCCAGGACCGGGCGTTCCTCGAACATCGACAGGCCGGCGCGGATGGCGGCCAGGCGGGTGACGTTGGACACGTTTTCGGTCGCGCCCGGCGTCGGGTCGATCAGCCCGTCCATGCTGCCATAGCGGATGAGGTTGCTGCCCCGTTCCATGACCGCGTTCTGCACGCCCGGAATCAGCATCATCACCAGCAGCACCACCGCCGCGGCCGAGGCGCCATGCAGCAGCCAGTCCTTGCGGTGGCGCAGGAAGCCCAGCAGGAACAGCATGAACTGGACGCCGATCACCAGCATCGCGGTGCGGGACTGCAGCAGCACCATCATCACCGCCACGATGGCCAGCACCAGCGCCACCCGCCGCCTGCTGCCGCGGGTGATGGCGAAGGGGAAGATGAAGGTCAGCATCACCGCCGCCCATGACGATTCAAAGGCGGTCATCCGCAGCCGGTCGGGATAGTATTCATGCGTCTCGGCATGGATGACCAGCGACAGCGCCCCATAGATCTGGGTCGGGCCGGGGATGCCGTACCACGAGGCGACCTCGATCACCGCGATGCCCGCCATCACCATCAGCGCGACCCAGGCCCCGCGCGAGATTGCGGCCAGCCCCTCGGGGCCGCGGGCCGCGAAGTTGAAGAACATCAGCGTGACCAGCGGCCCCAGCGCGACGGCCATGCCCTGGGTGATGACCCGGCTCATCCCCGAGCGTCCCTTGTACCAGACGGTCGAGATTTCCGGGAAATTGATGGCGACCCCCGCCACCACGACCACCAGGAAGGCCACGGTCACAAGGAAGAAGGCCGAGGGGATGGCGATCCGCCCCGGCTGCATCACGAAGTAAAGCAGCGCCAGCGGCAGGACATAGATGAAGCCGTCCTTGGACAGCTCGCCCGCCGGCAAAAGCGGCATCAGGTCGTTGAAGACCGTCGCCACCACCAGAAGCACGATCAGCGGCGCGGCCCGCAGCCCCTCGCGCGTGGCAGCCGAGGCGCTGGCCGTCACTTCCACGCCTTCTTCTTGACCGCGTTCAGCCAGCCGAAGGGGATGGCCATGAACAGCAGCGTCCGCGCCATCCCGGCCCAGGCATGGGGATCGCGGGCCGAGAAATTGTCCCGCTGCACCCGGAAGCGCGCCACGAGGTTGCGCTTGCGCTTGGCCGCGGTCGTGCCCGTGGCGCTGATGGTGTATTGCGTCAGCACCTCGGGGATGTTGGCCAGACGCCAGTTGCGGCCCATGCGGACGAACAGGTCGTAATCCTCGGCGGTCTTGTAGCGGTCGGAATAAAGCCCGATGTCGCGCAGCGCCTCGGCCCGGATCATGATCGTGGGATGCAGAAGGGCAGGGACATAGCGCTGCTTGCGCAGCATCTCGTCATGGTCCACCGGGAAGCGCAGCGTGAACATGTAGTTGCCGTCGTCATCGACGCAGCGCGCCCATGTGCCGACCATGCCGACGCGGGGGTTGGCCTGCAGGAAGTCCTCCTGCCGCTCGAACCGGCCGGGCAGGGGCAGGTCGCCGCAATCCAGCCGGGCAATATGCGGATAGCCGCGCGCAAGGATCGCCTCCAGCCCGGCGTTCAGGGCGTGCTCGATCCCCCGGTTGCGGTCCAGCCGCATCAGGGTCACGGCATGGGGGCCGTAGCTCTCGGCGCAGGTGACGGGCTGGGGCGAGCCGTCGTCCACCACCACGATGTCGAAGGGATGGGACTCGCGGCCCAGCACCTCCAGCGTCTCGATCAGCCCGGACTGGTCCTTGAAGACCGGGATCAGCACGCAGAGATCGGGTCTTGCTTCGGTCATTGGTCCCTCCGCGCAAGGCGCCGGCGCTGCCAGGCGCTTCGCAGGATGGCCAGCGACGATCCGGCAAGGAACCCCGCCACCAGCCCAAGCGCCAGGATGATCGGCTTGGCGTTGAACCCGGCCGGGGTCAGCGGGACCACGGCGGGGGCGAAAAGCTGCACGGTCAGTTCCGGCGCGCCGATCCGGCTTTGAATCCGGCGGTATTCCAGCAGAAGCTGTTCATAGACGGCGGCGGTCGCCTGGACCTCGCGCTCGGCCTCGCGCTGCTGGGCATAGACCTCGGCGCTGGCCTCGATGGCCTCGGTCTGGCGCTGGCCGGTCAGGGTCTCGAAGCGCAACTGCATCAGGCGGCCGCGTTCGCGGGTGGTCTGGGCGCGTCGCTCGGCTTCCGCGAGGTCGCGGGTCAGGGTGTCCAGCTCGCGGTCGAGGTTCACCAGCATCTGCTGGTAGACGTCCAGCCGCAGGTCCGACCGGGATTTCAGGTAGCCCTGCGCCACCGCATTGGCGATGGTGGCCGAAAGCTCGGGACTTTCCGAGTTGTAGGTGATGTTGACCACATAGGACCGGCCGCTGTGGGTCACGTCGAGGCTGCGCGACATGTGCCGCAGCAGTTGCGCCCGTTGCTGCGCTTCGGTCATCGGCTCGTCGGGCGGGAACTCGGCGGTGACGATCAGTTCCGACTGCTGCTGGGGCGTCAGCGCGTCCAGCGCATAGGCCAGCGACACGGGGGTGTCGATGGTTTCCACGATGGTCGCGGTAGCGGCATCCTCGGCGGTGACCTGGGTGCCCGGCTCGGTCCGCTGGATGATGCCGGCGCGGTCGGCGTCCGAGATCAGCTTGGCCGTGGCCGAATAGCTGTCGGGCATCGCCTTTGCGGCCATGAAGGCGCCGCCGCCGCCAAGCGCGGTGAACAGCAGCACCAGCAGCGGGCTGCGCCGGATCGCGGCGAAGACCTCGCCCAGGGTGAACGAGGCGGCGGGCTGCGGCACCGCCTCGGCCCCGTGATGCCTGGCCTGCTGCCCGGTTTGGGGGTCGGGGGGAAGGCTGGCGTGGTTCATGGCGTGGGCCTTTGCTGGGCCAGGGTCGAGAGCTGGCCGGAACGGCGCGGGACCGAGGCGGGTTCGGCCGACAAGGCACCGGCGGAAGGCGGCAGCCCGAAGAAGCTGTCGGGCAGGTCGACCTCGATCAGGTCGCCCGGCTGCAGGACGGTGTCCTCGCTGGCCTTTGCCGGCGCTTCCTGCCCGTCGGCCGCGCGATACAGCGTCACCTCGACGGCGTCGAAGCCGCCGGCGCCAAGCTGGGAAAGCTGGCCCGCGACGCCGTTCATGCGGGCGTTCAGCGCGGCGATGGCGGTCAGGGCCTCCTGCGCCTCGGCTTCCAGCGCGGCGGTGCGGCGGGCGTCGTGGCGGTCAAGCTCATGGGCGACGCTTTCGCGCTGGCGCTCGACATCGGCGATCGAGGCCTCGACTTCGGAAAGATTGCCGCGCAGTTCGTTCAGGGTGCGGTATTCCTCGGACACGCGGGTCTGCGGGGTCAGCCCGCGGCTTTGCATGTCGGTGTAGCGGGTGACTTCCTCGATCTGCTGCTCGACCAGGGCGCGCTGATACTCGATCTGTTCCTTCAGCCGGGCGACGCGGGTGTCGATCATGGAAATATCGCGGGTGTAGAAGGCCTTTTCCGCCTCGCTTTCGGCATTGGCCGCCGCCAGCAGGCGGTTGGCAAGCGCAAGGACGGCCTCATCCTCGTTGCCGGCAAGCCGGGGCAGGTCGGCGGCCGCGATCTGCCCGGCGCCGTCCAGTTCGGCGCGGGCGCGGGCCAGCGTCGCGTGCTGGGCCAGAAGCTCGGCGGCGATGGCATCGCCTTCGGCGCGCAGCTCGGCCGCCGCCCCCAGCGAGGGACGCAGCGCCCCCAGCCCCCCCGCCATGGCGATGGCGCGGCGCACAGTCATCCCCCGTTCAAAGGGGATCGCGCCAGGCTGGGCGACATCGCCGCCGATCACCACAGGGCGCACGGCGGCAAGCCCCACCGTCACCTGCGCGTCCAGCATGATCTCCAACCCTGACAAGCGTTCCTGAAGAAGCGCTGTGACATCCTCGGTGGTCTTCCCGGCGACCGCGATCCGCCCCAGCGGCGGAAAGGCGATCTGGCCGTCAATGTCCACAACCGCCTCGCGCGTCAGTTCGGGCACCCGGAAGACCGAGATTTCCAGCGTCTCGCCCGAGGCGATCACATGCTGCTGCGCCTGCGCGGGCGCGACCGTCGCCAGCAGAAGAAGAAGCGGCCAGATGAGGCGCGTCATTGGATGGTCCCCGGCTGCCCTGCGGCAGCGTCCCGGGCGGTGGCGCAGAAGGCGCGGGCGCGGGCGTCAAGGTCGCGCCACCTTTCCCCCGCCGCAATCAGGCCGGGGTCGGCCGGTGCCGGCGCCCGCTGCCGCCAGCCCGCGCGCAGCCGGCTGTAAAGCCCTTCGCCCGCGATCATGCTCAGTGCCCGGCGGGCGGTTTCGCGCGGCGAGACGGGGGGCACGAGGCTGCGGGCCAGCGCCGCGAAGGCGGCGGGGCGGCGGCCGGAATCGGCCAGCCGCCAGACGCGGTCCTGCAGGAAATAGCCGCTGCGGGCGGCGGGCGACCAGTCGCCCGACTCGCGCCGGTACCAGGCAAAGGACAGGTCCGCCGTCTCGGCCCCGGTGGTCAGCCGGTCGGGGCGGGGGGATTCCTCCTTTGTGACGCCCGGCTCGGGATCGATGTGAAAGGCGATCCCGGCCCGGTCCATCCGCATGGCAAGGTCGGTGTCCTGGTTCACCCGCAGATCCTCGTCAAAGGGATGGGCGCGGGCGATGCCGGCGGGCAGGCTCAGCATCGAGGTCTGCACCCGGCCGCCGTCGCGGTAGCAGTATTCGACCAGCGAGCGGCCCGGCCGCCAGTCCGGCTGGTGCGGCCTGCGGATGTCGCCGTCGATATGCAGCAGGGCGCCGCTGACCAGAACGGTCCGGTCCCGGCCGGGCGCGGCATAGAAGCGGCGGATGCGGTCGTGGCGGCCCGGCAGCCAGACATCGTCCGAGTCGAGAAAGCTGACATGGGTGCCCCCGGCCTCGCGCACGCCGCGGTTCCGCGCCGCCCCGCCGCGCCGGCGGCTGTCCTGCTGCAGCACCCGCACGCCCATGGCCTGCAGTTGGCTGTATTCGGCGGACAGGTCCTCGTCCGAGCAGTCGTCGACGACAATGATTTCAGCCCCGGCGTCGTCATCGCGCACCGACAGGACCGCGCGGGCAAGGGAATGCGCCCGGTTGCGGTTGGGAATTACAACCGAAAGGTGAAACTCGCCCGACATCGAAACAAAACCTCAATCAGCAGTTGATCCATGCACAATAGATCAGCTTGCCCGTCCAGCCCGGGCGGATGCGAGGTCTTCTGACAGGAACAACGGGACGGGCGCAACCTCCGTATTTCGGCAATTCCCCGCCTGTCAAACACATTTCGGTTTGCCTTCGAGTGATCTGAGGCGTCCTATTAACTATATAACGATCTCCACGTTTCGCATCGGCGGCCTTGATGAACCGGACATTCAGGAATGCAGCAGCGCCCGGCGGCGATCGCGCAGGCGGCCCGCCGCGATTCTCGATCGTCATCCCGGCCTACAACCGCGCCGACACCATCGGCCGCGCGATCGAATCCTGCCTGGCCCAGACCTTCCCCGACTTCGAGGTGATCGTCGTGGACGACGGCTCGCGCGACAACACCGCCGCGGCGGTCGAGGCCATGGGCGACCCCCGCATCCGCTGCATCCGCCAGCCCAATGCGGGCGCCTCGGCCGCCCGGAACACGGGCGCGGGCGCGGCCCATGGCGAATTCCTTGCGTTTCTTGATTCGGACGACGAGTTCCTGCCCCGCAAGCTGCAGCGGCTGGACGCGGCGATCCGTGAGGATGACGCGCCGGAGCTGACCGTCTGGTATTCGCCGCTGCTGTTCGATCGCGGCGATGGCAACCGCATGGTCAAGCCGCCGCGCGCCATCGGCCCGGATGAAAGCGTCGGCGACTACCTGTTCGCGGACGAGGGGTTGATGCAGACCTCGACCCTCGTGATCCCGCGGGCGCTGTTCGCGCGGGTCAGCTTCGACCGCGGCCTGCGCTGCCTCGAGGACCTCGACCTCTGCCTGCGGCTGGAGGAGGCGGGCGCCCGCTTCCGCATGCTGCCCGAGCCAGAGGTGATCTGGCACGACGACCGCGCCGCCGGGCGGCTGAGCTATACCACCTCGCAGGCCGAGGTGCTGGAATGGGCGGCGCGGCAGGCCGGGCGGCTGTCGCCCCGCGCCATGCACGGCTATCTCGCCCGCTTCCTTGTCCCCCAGATCGTCCGCACCCGGCCCTTGCGCGCCCTGTCGCTGCTGGCCTCGGCGATCCGCCATGGCGGCCTCGGCCCCAGCCGCGCCGCCATGCTGCTGGCGCGGGGCGCGGCGCCGGGGATCTACGGCCGCCTGCGCGACGCCGTGACAAAGGTGCGCCATGCGTGACGCCAACCCCCCCCTGCACCGCATCCTTCATGTGACCGAAGCCCCCCTGGGCGGTGTCGTGACCTATCTCGAGGAACTGGTGGGCGAGCAGTTGCACAGCCTCGCGGATGTGCAGATCGACGTCATCACCCCGGAAATCAACCGCGAGGCGCTGTCGAAGCTGTCCGGCCCGCGGTTCAGCCTGATCACCTTCCGCCACCGCCGCGGCTCGGTCCGGGCGCTTCTGCGGATGGCGCTGCTGACGCTGCGCCATGTCCGCCGGACCCGGCCGGACATCCTGCACATCCATTCGACCTTCGCCGGCGCCGCGATCCGCGCCTTCTTCCCGCTGATCCCCAAGGGGACGCATGTGGTCTATTGCCCGCATGGCTGGGCCTTCTCGCGCGAAGGCTCAAGCCGGATGCGGCGGGCGACGGCCCTCGTGGAACGGCTGCTGGCCCGCGTGACCGAGCGGATCGTCTGCATCTCGGACCACGAACGGCGCGAGGCGCTGGCCGCGGGCATTTCCCCCGACCGGCTGGTGGTGATCGAGAACGGCATCAGCCCGCCTCCGGGGACCGGGATCGCGGGCGACTACCTGACGCCCGCGCCCGCCCGCCGGCTGATCGCCTTCGCCGGACGCTTCGACCGGCAGAAGGGCTTCGACACCTTCCTCGAGGTCATGCGCGAGCTGGGGGACGAGGCCGAGGCTGTCGCAATCGGCAGCAGCATCACCTCGGACGAGGCGCTGCCCGATTGCCCCGACAACGTCCGCATCATCGGCTGGCAGGACCGCGCGACGGTCTTCGACCTGTATCGCCGGGCCGACCTGCTGCTGGTCCCGTCCCGCTGGGAAGGCTTCGGCCTTGTCGCCGCCGAGGCGATGCAGCAGGGGCTTGCGGTCTTTGCCAGCCAGGTGGGCGGGCTGCAGGACATCGTCGTCGATAACGAGACGGGCCGGCTGTTCCAGCCCGACGACGTGCAGGGGATCGTGGCGATGATCCGCGCCACGCCGGATGCCGAGCTGGCCCGCTTCGGCGAGAACGGCCGCCGCCGCTATCTGGCCCGCTACACGACCGCGCAGATGACGGCCAAGGTCACGGCGCTTTACAACGAGCTGCTGGCAGGGAAGGCAGGCGCCGGGGTCGTCAGCGCCCGCCATATCCTGTAAAGCTGCGGATCAGATCAGGAAGTCCGACGCGCTGAGCTGGTGGATACCGTCCAGGACGATGTTGACCTCGAACTCGCGGTCGTTGTCGGTGTTGGCCTGGATATAGGTCTTGTTATGCGCCCGGCTGGTGTAGGCCCCCAGGTCGCCCGCGTCCCGCAGCCAGTTCGAGCCGACGAAATCGAAGCCCTGGTGGCCCCAGCGCCCGGAATCGGCATCAAGGCCGCGCAGGTCGATCCTGTCGCCCTTTTCCCAGTCGGTGATGCGGTCATAGGACCCGGCTTCGCTGAACACGAAGGTGTCCCGGCCCGAACCGCCCGTGAAGATGTCGCGTCCGCCCTTGCCGATCAGGATGTCGTCGCCGCTGGTGCCGCGCAGCACGTCGTTGCCGCTGCCGCCCTCGATGGTCCGGCCGTTGTCGGACCCGGAACCCGAGTCGGGGGCCGGCTGCTGCGGCGGCGGTGCCGCGTAAACCGGGGGCTGTTCGGCCTCGCCCCGCGGCGGCGAGGAAACAGGCCCCGAGCCGCCGTCCTGGGTGCCCAGTTCCTTGAACGCCCAGTAGGCCTCGCGGCGGTTGCCGTTGCCGTCCAGCAGGCCGAAGCCCGGCTCGAAGCTGGAATCCTGGTACGAGAACCACATGATCGGCCCGGCCCAGGGCAGGTCCTCGGCGATGTCGACGGCATCGCGCAGCATCCGCGCCGCCTCGCCCTGGCTGACGGTCAGGCCATTGCCCGCCTGCTTGGCGCCGAACTCGGTCATCCAGATCTGCTTGTGCGAGTCGCCGTTGTCCACCATCGTCTTGCGGATGCCGTCTTCCATCATCTGCCAGCCGTTGTAGGACTTGTCGCTGCTGGGCATCAGCGGGAAGCTGTAGGGGTGGTAGCCCACGGCGTCGAAATAGTCCTTGGCCCCCGCGTCATACATCTGCTTGAGGTAGTCGACCGCGCCCCACATCCCGTTGCCGGTCGAGGGGACGGCCGCGGTGCCGCCGGTGATGACAGCGTCGTCGCCGTTCACCGCCTTGATCGCGTCATGCGCCTGCTGCAGCACCCTTGTATAGTTCTGGGGCGTGATCCCGCTCTTGTTCTGCTCGTTCAGGACTTCCCAGTGGTCCACGATGTGGTCATAGCGCTGCGCCGCAGCGCCCGCGAAGCGGCCGAAGGCTTCCTGGTCGGCGCGGCTGGACAGGTTGTCGCCCACCCAGTTCGGGGTGTTGTTCAGCACCGCCGTGACCTTGATCCCCTTGGCGTCAAGGGCGTTGAAGACCTTGTCCACCTGCGACCATTCAAAGCTGCCGTTGGCGCGGGGCTGGACAAGGCTCCAGTGGATGTCCAGGCGCACCCAGTCGACGCCGAGCGCCACATAGTCGTCGATTTCGGCATTCATCTCTGCCGTGGAACGTCCCAGCAACTCTCCGAACGGAGTCGCCATGCCCAACTGTCCCGGTTTTGCTCTTGCTGCCATGATTCAGCAGATTCCCTTTGTGATAGTGCCGGCGGAGGGGTTACGGCACACCCCATCACCTTGTCAGCATGGGGGAAATCCGCTCGGCATAGCTTCGCCGAACCGTCGGCGAGAGAACGCTTACAACCTGTGGTTGTGATTCTCAATGATTTGTTATTTGCTTCCCCAGAGGCCAGCCCGTGGTGGATCGTTGCATGAGATTTCTCTCTGAACCGGGCAGCCGCCGACGTCCCGCAGCCCGTGGAAGGGGCAGGTTGCCAGACGCTCGCGGCGGCGGAAAAAGCCGCCGGGCGCGGTTCTAGAGAACCATGCTCACAAGGAACACCATGGGCAGGGATACCAGCGACGCCAGCGAGGTGACGACCGTCAGCGTCTTCAGCGCGCCCGAGGTGGAGAGACCCAGCAACGCCTTGAACATCCAGAAGAAGTTGCTGTTCACATGGACCGCGAACAGCGACCCCGAAGCGATGGCGAGGCCGATCACCACCGGCGAGACGGAAAGCTGCGGGATGATCGGCCCGATGATGCCCGCGGCCGTCAGCGCCGCCACCGAGACCGAGCCGATGGCCAGGTGCAGCACCGCCGCGATGAACCACGCCAGCAGGATGCTGAGCAGGACCGACCCGCTGGCGTCAGCCGAGAACAGACCCGCCAATGCCTCGCCCATGCCCGAGGCGCCGATGACCTCGCCAAGCGAGCCGCCGACCCCGGTGATCAGCAGGATTTCGCCACTGGTATGGAAGCCCTCGGACACCGCCGCGTTGCTGCGCTCGATCCCGATGGACCGGCGGGCCTGCAGATAGGCCCAGAGCAGCCCGACGAACAGCGCCAGATTCGCGTTGCCGATGAAATCGATGAAGTCGTTGGTGATGCCCGCAAGGTCGGCGAAGGCCCCGAAGGCGATCATCAGCAGCGGCACAAGGATGGGCGCGACCGACATGGGCAGGCTGGGGATATTCACGTCCCGCACCTCCTCGACCGCGCGGTCATGCGCCTCGACCTCCTCCATCGCGTCGTCGGGGTCCTCGTCCGAGACGGGTTTCCAGTAGCGCGTCCGCAGCAGCATCTGGAACAGGAAGGTCGTCAGCAGCGCGGTGGAAAGCCCGAGGATCAGGCCCCAGAACAGCCAGGCCCCGAGGCTCACATCCACTTGGCCTGCGATCAGCAGCACGGCCAGCCCCGGCACCACGAAGACATAGCCCGAGAAGATGCCCGTGCCGATGGCCCCCGCCAGCAGCGGCAGGCCGGTCCGCCCGACATGGGGCGCAACCGCGCGGGCGACCGGCGAGGCCAGCACCACCTGCACATCGACATAGATCGAGGGGAAGATCGTCGACATGACCGCCGCCATGGCATAGGGCAGCCGCCGTGGCCCGACGCCTGCGACCAGCACCGTGACGATGCGCTTGAAGGCCCCTGTCGCGTGCAGAAGCGAGCCGATCAGCACCCCGAAGCCGATCAGCAGCCCGACCTTGGCCATGATCTCGCCGAAGCCCGAGGTGATCGCGGCCAGCGTCCCGGTGAAACCCACCCCCGAGGCGAGCCCGAGGTAAAGCGAACCCAGCACCAGCGCGATGACCGGGTCCACCCGCATGCGGATGATGAGAAGGATGACCAGCAGGATCGCAACGGCGCAGTGCAACACGACCATGGGGCCTGTTCCTTTCCGCAGGTGGATGCCCGTTCACCGCTCCTCACGAAATGGCGAGCGGGCATTGGATGAACCCCAGCGCCCGAACCTGCCCGGCGGTTCCATTCCGGCCCGTGACGAAAACGGGCGCAGGTTTCCCGGCGCCCGCTGTTCCGTGCATCCTGTCTGTCGGGTCAGCGCGCGGCGGCGCGGGCCTGTTCCAGCCAGCCGTCCACGGTGGCGCGGTTTTCCGCGATCCATGCGGTGGCATGGGCCACGATGTCGGTGTCGCCCGCGTTCATCTTCGCGCTCTGCGCCGACATTTCGGCCGCCGGGATCTCGGCGGCTTCCAGCAGCGCCCGCACGGCCGGGTTCTCGTCCAGGAAGGCCGTGTTCACGACCGAGGAGATGTCGTTGGCCGGAAAGCCCAGCCGGCAGGGATCGCTGACGCAGCCCTCGATCCCCGGACTGGTGGCGGAATCCGCCAGGTGCATCAGGTCGGCAGGCAGGTCCACTTCGGGAACCTCAATCCAGACCACGTCCTCGCCGGGCACCAGTTCGTTCACCGTCCAGTTGGGCGTCCAGGTGTAGAAGAACACCGGCTCACCCGCGCCATGGGCCGCGACCGCGTCGGCCATGGCGGCGGCATAGCCCGCCTTGATCGGGTTCACGTGGTCGCGCAGGTCATAGGCCTCGATGTGATGTTCCAGCACCATCTCGCAGGCCCAGCCGGGCGGGCAGGCCACCAGGTCCGCGCGGCCATCGCCGTCGCGGTCGAAGGCTTCCTTGACCTCGTCGCGCTTGAAATCCTCGACCGAGGTGATCCCCAGCCGCTCGGCCGCGGCCTTGTCCACCAGATAGCCCTCGATCGATCCGCGGGGCGCGACCACGCCGACGACCTCGGCCCCGCTTTCATAAAACGGGCTGTAGGTGGTGTGGCCGGGGAAATAGCCGTCCACCCACATGGTCACGTCGCCATAGGCGACCGACTGGTAGAAGGCGGGGTTGTCCAGCGTCATCGGCTGGGACACCTCGTAGCCGAGTTCGCGCAGCACCTGGCTGAAGATCTCGGTCTGGAACCAGCCGGTGTCCCAGCTTGGGCGGGCCATGGTGATCGACTGGCCCTCGCCGGGGCGGTCCTGGTTCTGGGCCTGCGCCGGCATGGCGGACAACAGCGCCACTGCGGCAGTCGCGATCAGGGGAAGCTTGAGACGGGACATCATCCGGGTCTCCTTTTCTCTTGTTTCGATTTGCGGATGGACGGGCCAACGGTCGGCCCGCCATGCGAAAGAGGCAGGTTCAGCCTGCCTTCCGGGTTTCAGGCACGGGCGCCGGCACGGCCTGCGGGCGGAAAAGGCCCGAAATCCGCTGGCGCAACGAGGCGCGGCGGACGCCTGACCGCTCGGCCAGCCCCTGGGTGATGCGGTCCAGCACGATGGCAAGGACCACGATGCCGACGCCGCCCGCGGTCGCGCCGCCCACGTCCATGCGGCCAAGGCCGGTGTTGACGACAAGGCCGAGGCCGCCGCCGCCGATCAGCGCCGCGATGACGACCATCGACAGCGCCATCATCAGCGTCTGGTTCAGCCCCGCCATGATCGTCCGCATCGCCAGCGGAAGCTGCAGGTCCCACAGCATCTGCCAGCGGGTGGAGCCGAAGGCCTCGGCCGCCTCGATCAGGTCGGCGCGGACGTTGCGGATGCCGAGGTTGGTCAGCCGCACGATGGGGGGCAGGGCGAAGACGATGGTGGCGATGATGCCCGGCGCCATGCCGACGCCGAACAGCATCACGATCGGCACCAGATAGACGAAGGACGGGATCGTCTGCATCACGTCCAGAACGGGCCGCATGATCTTCCACGCGAGGTCCGAACGCGCGGCGAGGATGCCCGCCGGGATGCCGATGACGGCGCAGAAGAAGACCGAGGTCACGATCATCGCCAGCGTGGTCATCGTTTCGCCCCAGAGGCCGATCATGTCCACGAAGGCGAAGCCGAGGATGGTGAAGATCGCCATCCCGCGCCCGGCAGTCTTCCATGCCGCCCCCGCGAACAGCGCCGTCGTCACCAGCATCGGCACCGCAAGGAACAGGGCCTCCAGCCAGCCGAGGACCGAGGTGATCGGCACCTGCGCCGCGCGGAAGAAGGGCCGGAAGTTCGGGACCAGCCAGCCCCGGACAAAGGCGTTCACCCAGTCATCGAAGGGCAGGGTCACGATGTCAGCGGGGCTGAGCATGGGCTTGCTCCTTGTCCTGGGGGATTTCGGCGCCGGCATCGCCCGACAGATGCGCCAGCACGTCCGACGGTTCGACCACGCCCACCAGCCGCTCGCGGTCGTCGGTGACGGCGATCGGCAGGCCGGAACCGGCCGCGCCGTAAAGGTCGCTGAGACTGGTCGTGGCGTCGGCGGTGGGGAAGTCGGTGATCAGCGCATCCTGCAGCGTCGTCGTAGGGCTGGGGTCCATTTCCGAGGCGGCGAGCTGCTGATAGGTCACGACGCCCGCGACCCGCAGTCCGTCCATGACGTAAAGGGCGTTGCTGCCCCCCTGTTCCATCATCCGCAGGGCGTCGCGGACGCTGGTCTGGCGAAGCTGCAGGGTCGTGGCCGGGCTTGACACGTCGTCGGCGGTGAAGACGCGGCCGCGGTCGATGTCTGCCACGAAGGCCGCGACGTAATCATCGGCGGGGGCGGTCACGATTTCCTGCGCGGTGCCGATCTGGACGATGCGGCCGTCCTTCATGATGGCGATGCGGTTGCCCAGCAGCAGCGCCTCGTTCAGGTCATGGGTGATGAAGACGATGGTCTTCTTCAGCTTCTGCTGCAGGTTCAGCAGTTCGGTCTGCATCTCGCGCCGGATCAGCGGGTCCAGCGCGCCAAAAGGTTCGTCCATCAGCAGGATGTCCGATCCGGCGGCGAGCCCGCGCGCAAGGCCGACACGCTGCTGCATCCCGCCCGACAGGTCGGACGGCAGGCTGTCGGCCCAGGGCGCGAGCCCGACCTGCTCCAGAACCTCAAGCGCGCGGGCGCGGCGCCGGTCCTTCGGAACCCCGGTGATCTTCAGCCCGTAGGCCACGTTGTCGGCCAGCGTCCAATGCGGGAACAGGGCGAAATGCTGGAAGATCATCGAGATCTTCTCGCGCCGGATGCGGCGCAGCGCGGCGGGACTGGCGCTTGCGACATCCTCTCCGTCGATGAGGATCTGCCCGGCGGTGGGCGCAATCAGCCCGTTCAGCATCCGCACCAGCGTGGACTTGCCCGAGCCGGACAGGCCCATGACCACGAAGATCTCGCCTTCCTTCACGCTGAACGAGGCGTCCTGGACGCCCACGGTCGCGCCGGTCTGGGCGAGGATCTCCTGCTTGCTTTTCCCCTGCTGCAGCAGGCGCAAGGCGCCGTCGGCGTCATTGCCGAACACCTTGTAGACCTGGCTTACCGCCAGCTTTGAATCCTGCATGTGGCTCCGTCTTCAACCCTGATCGGCGCCGGCCGGATGACCGGCGGCACATGAATGAAGGCCCCACACCGAAGTGCGGCGCTACCCTGCAATCGCATCGGATCACGAGCGGGCAGGACGCATCAGGAAAAGCGTCCGGGACCTGCGAACCCGGCGGTTCCTATACCGGGAAGCCTTGGAAAACAACCTTCTTGCGGCACAGGGCCGTCAGGCGCGGCAGGTTGCGGGTTCCATTCCGCGCCTTGTCGTATATTCTCGGCATGGGTCGAAGGACGCATTCCAGCCCTGCGCGGGGCGGGAAATCCGGCGGGAAAGGACAGGCAGGCATGAGCGTAGCGGCAGCCATCCGGGCGATCACGCCGCCCGACATCCTGGCGCGCAAGGGGGGCGATCCCATTGCCTGCCTGACCGCCTACACGACCCCCATGGCGCGGCTGGTGGACCGGCATTGCGAGCTGGTGCTGGTCGGCGACAGCCTCGGCATGGTGCTGCACGGGCTGCCATCCACCCTTGGCGTCACGATCGAGATGATGATCCTGCACGGGCAGGCCGTCCGGCGGGGGCTGGACCGGGCGCTGATGGTGATCGACATGCCCTTCGGTTCCTACGAGGAAGACCCGCAGCAGGCCTTCCGCAACGCCGCCCGGCTGATGGCGGAAACCGGGGCGGGGGCGGTCAAGCTGGAAGGCGGGGCCGGGATGGCCGGAACCGTGGGCTTCCTGACCGCGCGGGGCATCCCCGTCATGGCCCATGTCGGGCTGACGCCGCAGGCGGTCCACACGCTCGGCGGCTACAAGGTGCAGGGCCGGGGCGAGGACGGCGACCGGATCGCGGCCGAGGCGGCGGCGCTGGCCGGGGCAGGGGCCTTTTCGCTGGTGATGGAAAAGGTGCCCGAGGGGCTGGCCCGCCGCATCACCGAAGCCATCCCGATCCCCACCATCGGCATCGGGGCGTCCGCCGCCTGCGACGGCCAGATCCTCGTCATCGACGACATGCTGGGATTGTTCGAGGACTTCCGCCCGAAGTTCGTGCGCCGCTATGCCGAGCTTGGCCGCGACGCCGGCAGCGCCATCGCCGCCTATGCCGATGACGTCCGTGCGCGCCGCTTTCCCGCGCCGGAACACGCCTTCGCCGACGAACCCGCGCAATGAGCGTCCCGATCGTCTCCACCCTTGCCGAGTTGCGCGCCACCACCGCCCGCTGGAGATCCGAGGGCGCAACCATCGCCGTGGTCCCCACCATGGGCGCGCTGCACGAAGGCCACCTGAGCCTTGTCCGCGCGGCGCTTTCCCGCGCCGACCGGGTGGTGGTCACGCTTTTCGTCAACCCGCGCCAGTTCAACAGCGCCGCCGACCTCGCCGCCTATCCCCGCACGGAAGGAGAGGATGCTGCCAAGCTGGGGCCGACCGGGGCGCATCTGCTTTATGCCCCGGCGGCCGGGGAAATCTATCCGCCGGGCTTCGCCACCACCGTCTCGGTCCACGGCGTGACCGAGGGGCTTTGCGGCGCCCATCGCCCCGGCCATTTCGACGGGGTAACGACGGTGGTGTCCAAGCTGTTCCTGCAGACCGGGGCGGACCTCGCCTTCTTCGGGGAAAAGGACTTCCAGCAGTTGCAGGTGGTCCGCCGCATGGCCCGCGACCTCGACATCCCCATCGAGGTGATCGGCTGCGAGACGGTGCGCGAGGCGGACGGGCTGGCGCTGTCGTCGCGCAACCTGCGCCTGTCGGCAGCCGAACGGGCGATTGCGCCGAAGTTGGCCGCCGCGCTGTTCCGCGCGGCCGGGGCGCTGTCGGCGGGTGAGGCCGCCGCGCCGGTGCTGGCGGCGGCGCGGAAGGCGATCCTTTCGACCGGCTTCCGCGAGGTCGAATACCTTGACCTGCGCGCCGAGGACGACTTGTCCCCTCTTGAGTGCGCTGACCGCCCGGCCCGCCTGCTGGTGGCGGCATGGCTGGGCGAGACCCGGCTGATCGACAACGTCCCCGTGGCGGGGGCCGCGTAGGGCGGCCCGCGTTCAGCCGTGCCGGGCCACGAGGTCCAGCAGCGGCACCCGTGCCCCCAACCGTACGCAGAGCAGCGCGGTGCCGCTGATCTTGCGCTGGATGAAGATCGTTTCCGCCGGGGGCAGGCCCCAGCTTTCCCGGTCGGCAAGGATCGGCGCGGCGAGTTCGCGCAACTCGGCCACGAAGCCGCGGTCGGCAAAGTCGAACAATCCGCCGCGGCTCGCCTCGACATGGGCCAGCAGGACGGCGATCATGGTCCCGATCACCGCGCCGTGCCGCTGGTCCTGCGCGGGCGAAACGAAGCCCGCCGCCACCAGCGCCCCGCGCAGACGCCCGCCGTCGCCCGACAGCCCGGCGCGCAGCAGGTTGCGGTAGGCGCCGGCGGTTTCGGGCGCAACCGGGCGCGTGGCCCCGAAATCCAGCAGGACGATCCGCCCGCTGTCCGCCTGCCAGCGGTAGTTGGCGAAATTGGGATCGGTCTGCATCAGCCCGAAGTCGAACAGTTCGCGCAGCACGAGGTCCAGAAGGGCCGAAAGCGCCGCATTGCGCTGGTCCTCGGGGGCGTCGGCAAGGGTCTCGATCGGGGCGCCGGGCTGGAAGTCCATCGGCAGGACGCCGGGGCGCAGCAGATCGTCCACCGGGCGCGGCACGGCAAAGCGGGGATCACCTTCCAGCAGCGCGGCATAGCGGCGCATCTGCGCGGCCTCGCGGGCATAGTCGGCTTCCTCGTGCAACTGCCGCCGCGCCTCGGCCAGCAGCGGGCCGGTGTCGAGGCCGGGGGGCAGCAGCCCCGACAGCCGCAGCAGCGTGGCCACATTGTCGATGTCGGCGTCGATGCTGGCCGCAACGCCCGGATACTGGACCTTGACCGCCAGCACCTGCCCCGAGGGCAGGACGGCGCGGTGGACCTGCCCGATCGAGGCTGCGGCAAGCGGGCGTCCCTCGAACCGGGCGAAGCGGCGGCGCCAGTCCGGCCCCCATGCCCCGGCCAGCACCCCGTCAAGCTGGCGGGGCGGCATGACATGGGCCTCGTCGCGCAGCCGGGCGAGGATCGCGGTCAGTTCCGGCGGCAGCATGTCGCCCGCATCAAGGGACAGCATCTGCCCCAGCTTCATCGCCGCGCCCCGCATCCGCGAAAGCTGCGCGGTCACCTTGCGGGCATTGGCGGGCGTCAGCAGCAGGTCGGGCAACTGCGGGCGCTCTCCCCTCGCCAGCCGGCGGGCGCCTTCGCCCAGGGCGCCGGCCGCGACGCCGCCGGCGATCCGGCCGAAACCCGCAAGGCGGGCAAGCCGGGCCGAGGGAACCCTGCGGGAACGGTCGGTCATGGATGAAGCCCTTTGCCCGAGGGGTGCGGGCAGCAGATAGGCACGGGCGGGGGCCGGTGAAAGAACACCCACGCGGTTTTAAGGCGCGGACCCGTCCCGCATGGGCCTTGCCCGGGGGCAGGAAAGGGACATAGCCTCGCTTTTGCGTGACCCCGCGGGCCACGGCGGGATATTCTTGGCCCCGCCGATGCAACCGAACCGCGGTTTTCGGCTTGGACCTGAGGGCAACACAAGGGGCGGGACGATGGTGCGACGGCTTCTGGCGACCCTTGCGCTTCTGGCACTGGCCTCGCAGCCGGCCTTGTCCCAGCAGCCCGCGATGCCGCCCCCCGCCGTGGTGGCGGCCCCCGTCGCCGTCAAGCCGATCGCGGATGCCGAGGTCTTCAGCGGCACGGTCGAGGCGATCGACGCCGTGGACCTGATCGCCCGCGTGCAGGGCTTTCTTGATGCCGTCGAATTCGACGCGGGCGATTTCGTGGATGAGGGCCAGACCCTGTTCCGCATCGAATCCGCCCCCTATGACGCCGCCGTTGGCGCGGCCGAGGCGCGGGTGGCCCAGGCCCGGGCGCAACTGCTGAACACCGAGCAGCAGCTTGCCCGGCAGGAGGTGCTGGTCCAGCGCAACGTCACCGCCCAGTCGCTGCTGGAGGACGCGCAGGCGACCGAGGCCGCCGCCCGCGCCGCCGTCGCCGTGGCAGAGGCCGACCTGCAGAGCGCCCGCATCCAGCAGGGCTACACCACCATCGCCGCCCCCTTCGCGGGCGAGATCAGCCGCGCCTTTTATTCGCAGGGCGCGCTGGTCGGGCCGACCAGCGGGCCGCTGGCCTCGCTGGTCCAGACCGACCCGATCCGCGTGGTCTTTTCCATCTCGGACCGGCTGCTGATCGAGCTTCGCAGCCAGGAGGCCGAGGGGCGGCACCTGTCGGCGGGCGATCTCGCCTTCCGGGTGATCCTTGCCAATGGCGCGGCCTATCCCTTGGAAGGAAGGCCCGAATACGTGTCCAGCCAGACCGACCCGGCGACCGGCACGGTGCCGGTGCGGCTTGTTCTTGAAAACCCCGACCGCATCCTGATCCCCGGCCAGTTCGTCAGCGTCTCGGTCGGGCCGCGGACCCCGCCCGAACTGCCGGTGGTGCCCCAGCTTGCCACCCTGCAGGACCGCGAGGGGCGCTATGTCTATGTCGTGAACGACGACGGCACCGTGTCGCAGCGCCGCATCCGCACCGCGGCGCAGGTCGGCACCGAGCTTGCCGTGACCGAGGGGCTGTCGGGGGGCGAGACCATTGTCCTGCAGGGCCTGCAGCGGCTGGCCGACGGGATGGCGGTGCAGGTCGCCCCGCAGCAGGCGGTCGTGACCGGCACGGCCGGCGCCGCCGTAACCAGCACCGATGGTGCGAACTGATGTCGCGCTTCTTCATCGACCGGGTCCGCTTCGCCGTCGTCCTGTCGCTGCTGATCTCGATCGTGGGGGCCATCGCGCTGGCGATCCTGCCGGTCCAGCAATATCCCCAGATCACGCCCCCCACAGTCAATGTCATCGCCGCCTATCCCGGTGCTGACGCCGTCACCATTTCCGAGGTCGTGGCCAGCCCCATCGAGACCGCCGTGAACGGCGTCGACGGCATGATCTACATGAGTTCGACCAGTTCCAACGCCGGGCTCTACATCCTGTCGATCACCTTCGAGGTCGGCACCGATGTCGATCTGGCGCAGGTGGACGTGCAGAACGCGGTGCAAAGCGCGATGCCGCAACTGCCGACGCCGGTGACGCAGCAGGGCGTGACGGTGAACGCCAGTTCCCCCGACTTCATCCTGGCCATCGCGCTTCTGTCCCCGGACGGCAGCGTGGACGAGCTGGAAATCGCCAACTACGCCTCGACCACGCTGCTGGACCCCATCGCGCGGGTGAACGGGGTCGGGGACACCTCGGTCGTGGGGGCGGCGGAATATTCGATGCGGGTCTGGATGGACCGCCCGCGCATGGACGCGCTGTCGATCCCGCCCGCCGAGGTGATGGCCGCGATCCGCGAGCAGAACATCCAGGCCTCGCTGGGAACCATCGGCGCGCCGCCCTCGCTGGGCGGCGTCGACCTGCAATACACCATCGTGGGCGAGGGCCAGTTGTCCGAAGTCCGCGAGTTCGAGAACATCATCATCCGCGAGGGCGCGAACGGCGCCATGATCCGCCTGGGCGACATCGCGCGGGTGGAACTGGGCGCGCAAAGCTATGCCGCGCAGGCCCGCGTCAGCGGGCTGGAAGCCGCGATGATCCAGGTGAACCAGTCGCCCGACGCCAACGCGCTGGACACCCGCGACGCCGTGCTGGCCGAGATCGAGCGGCTGTCGGCCCAGTTCCCGCCGGGGCTGGAATACCAGGTGATCTATGACGCGACGCTGTTCGTCAGTTCCAGCGTCAACCTAATCCTGACAATCCTCGTGGAAGCCTTCATCACCGTCATGGTGATCGTCTTCCTGTTCCTGCAGGACTGGCGCGCGACGGTGGTGGCGGGCGTGGCGATCCCCGTCTCGCTGCTGGGGGCGATGGCGGCGCTGCTGGTGATGGGCTATTCGCTGAACACCATCTCGCTTCTGGCGCTGGTGCTGGCGATCGGGCTTGTGGTCGATGACGCGATCCTTGTCGTGGAAAACGTCCAGCACGTGCTGGAGGAAGACCCCAGCCTGTCCATGCGCGAGGCCGCGCGCCGGGCGATGGACCAGATCACCGCGCCGATCATCTCGACCACCTTCGTGCTGCTGGCGGTGGTGACGCCCACGGCCTTCCTGCCCGGCATCAGCGGCCAGCTTTACCGGCAGTTCGCGGTCACGGTGGGCTTCGGCCTAGCCATCTCGGCGCTGGTGGCGATCACGCTCAGCCCGGCCTTGGCGGCGGTGCTGATGCGCCCGCCGCGGCCGGGGGGCAACCGCAGCCCCTTGCGTTATGTCGGCCGCTTCATCGACTGGGTGCGGGACGGCTATGGCCGCATCGTCGCCTTTCTTCTGCGGATCTGGATCGTGCCCTTGGGCATCCTCGCCGCCTGCTTCGCAGGCGCGGTGTGGCTCTTCATCAACCTGCCCGCGACCTTCCTGCCCGACGAGGACCAGGGGGCCTTCTTCGTCAACATCCAGTTGCCCGATGCGGCATCCCTGTCGCGCACGCAGGAGGTGCTGGACGAGGTCAACGCCACGCTGGCCGAAACGCCCGGCATCGCCAACACCATCTCGGTCGCGGGCTTCAGCATCCTGCAGGGGACGGTGGTGCCGAACGGCGCCATGGTCGTCGCCTCGCTGATCCCCTGGGAGGAACGGACAAGCGACGAGTTGCAGCTTTCCGCGCTGGTGGGGCAGCTCAACGCCCGGTTCGCGGCGATCCCCGGCGCGGTGATCGGGGTCTTCGCCCCGCCGCCGATCCCCGGCGTGGGCGCGGTCGGCGGCCTCGACCTGCGGCTGCAGGCATTGCAGGGCCAGTCGCCGCAGGAACTGGGCGAGGTGCTGCGGTCCTTCGTCAGCCAGGCCAACCAGGCGCCCGAGATCGGGGGGGTGACCTCGACCTACAGCGCCGCGGTCCCGCAGGTCTTCGTGGAAATCGACCGCACCCGGGCGGAACGGCTGGGTCTCAGTGTCAGCGACATCTACAACGTGATCGGCACGCATTTCGGATCGGCCTATGTCAACGACTTCACCCTTGGGGGCCGGGTCTTCGACGTGAACCTGTCGGCGGACGCGCCTTACCGCGATACCGCAGACGACATCCTCGACCTGCGGGTGCTGAACGAGGACGGCCGGATGGTGCCGCTGCAGAATGTCGTCACGGTGCATGACGACCTCGGGCCCTACACCGTGCAGCGCTACAATCTGTATCAATCGGCGACGATCAACGGCCAGCCCGCGCCCGGCTTCAGCACCGGCGCCGCCATGGGCGCGGTCGAGCGCATCGCCGCCGAGACCCTGCCCGCGGGCTTCTCGCTCGCCTGGTCGGGGCTGTCGCTGCAGCAGGCGGAAAGCAGCGGCAGCGAGATCGTGGTCTTCGGGATCGCGCTGCTTTTCGCCTATCTGTTCCTTGTCGCGCTTTACGAAAGCTGGATGCTGCCGGTGTCCATCATCCTGTCGCTGGGGGCAGCGGCCTTTGGCGCGATGCTGGCCCTGCGGCTGGTGGGGCTGCCGACCAGCCTTTACGTCCAGATTGCGCTGGTCCTGCTGATCGGGCTTGCGGCCAAGAACGCGATCCTCGTGGTCGAGTTCGCCAAGGACCGCTCGGACGACGGCATGACTCCGCGGCAGGCGGCGGTCAGCGGCTCGGTCGCGCGGTTCCGGGCGGTGCTGATGACCTCGCTGGCGTTCATCTTCGGCGTGCTGCCCTTGGCGCGCTCGGCAGGGGCGGGGGCAGGGTCGCAGAACTCGGTCGGCGTCACGATCATCGGGGGGATGATCGGGATGACGCTGATCGGGATGTTCGTGATCCCGGCGCTGTTCTTCGTGATCCAGTCGATGCGCGAATGGTTCCACAGCCGCGGCCGCAAGCAAAGGGACGTGCAGGCGGAATAGCAGCGCCTGCGCTGTTGACGCCGCCCGAGCATCACCTTTCATGGGCCCATGCTGAAGAAAGCCGCCGTCCTTCTGGCCCTTGTGCTGGCGCTGCTGGCCGGCCTGCATCTGGTCTTTCGCCCGCCCCCGCTGGAGGGGCGGATCGCCAGCGCGGCGGTGCAGGCGTCAGTCGGGACGCCGCTTGGCCGGCTGGCGCTGGCAGGACCGGAGGGACAAAGCGGCGTGGTGCCGCTGATCGAGGGGCTGGACGCCTTTGCCGCCCGCGTGGCCCTGATCCGGGCGGCGACGCAGGCGCTGGACGTGCAGTATTACATCTGGCAGCGCGACGCGACGGGCCTGATCCTGCTGGACGAGTTGCGGCGCGCGGCGGAGCGCGGGGTCCGCGTGCGGCTGCTGCTGGACGACAACGGCATCGCCGGGCTGGACCCCGACCTCGCGGCGCTGGATGCGTTGGCCGGCGTCGAGGTGCGGCTGTTCAACCCCTTCATCCTGCGCCGCCCTAAGGTCCTAGGCTATGCCTTCGACTTCGTGCGGCTGAACCGGCGGATGCACAACAAGTCGCTGACCGCCGATGGCGCCATGAGCATCCTCGGCGGCCGCAACATCGGCGACATCTACTTCGCCTTCGGCGAGGGGGTGCATTACATCGACACCGACGTGCTGGTGGCGGGGCCTGCCGCCCATGCCGTGGGCGCGGATTTCGACCGCTACTGGGCCAGCGGCTCGGCCTATCCGGCGGGGCTGATCCTGCCCGCGCCGCAGGAGGAGGCGCTGGCGCGGCTGGTCGCGGATGCCGATGCCGCCGCGCTTTCGGCCGAGGGGCGGCTTTACGCCGGGCGGCTGGCGCAGTCCAATGTGGTGACGGCGATCGGGACGGGCGGGCAGGTCCTTGAATGGACAAGGGTGGCGCTGGTCAGCGACGACCCGGCCAAGGGGCTGGGGCAGGCGAGGGTGGACGACCTGCTGTTCCCGCAACTGATGGCGCTGCTGGCGGGACCGGGACGCTCGGTCGATCTGGTCTCGGCCTATTTCGTGCCGGGCCGCCGCTTCACCGAGGCGCTGGTCGGGCTGGCGCAGTCCGGCACCCGCGTCCGCATCCTGACCAATTCGCAGAATGCAACCGACGTGATCCTGGTCCATGGCGCCTATGTGAAATACCGTCCCGACCTGCTGGCGGCGGGCGTCGAACTTTACGAGCTGAAGCCCGGCTTCGCCGCCGACCCCGAGGAGGAAGAGCGCGCGCCCATCGGCGGCTCGTCCCGCGCCAGCCTGCATTCCAAGATCATGGCCGTGGACGGGCGCGAGGTCTTCATCGGCTCGTTCAACTTCGACCCCCGGTCCTTCGGGCTGAACACCGAAATGGGCGTGCTGATCGACAGCCCGCGTCTGGCCGCCGGCCTTTCGGGGGCTTTCGCCACCACCTTCCTCGATGCCAGCTACCGCCTGTCCCTGCAGGACGGCGCGCTGGTCTGGGAAGAAACGGTCCGGGGAGATGCCATGCGCCATGAGAAAGAGCCCGGCGCGACCCCGTTCTCGCGGCTTCTGCTGGCGCTGGTGGGGCTGCTGCCGATCGAGTGGCTGCTTTGAGGTTCCCGATCGAGGCAGCCGAGGGGGAGGGGTGCCGGTTCTTCCGGCCGCTGTTCTGTTGGTGCCCAGCCGAGTGGGGAGGATCAAAGTCGCACTCCAAGATAGCGCGTCCCCCAAAGGCGACAAATGTTGCAACCATCCAGAAATGTCACCCTTGCTGGCAATTCAGGAATGTCACCGGGCGCCACGATGCCGGCAGCCGGGCAGGGCGGAGACCTCCGCCATCGCAGCCCTGACCGGCTGCCTTGAGCGGC
>NZ_JACJFU010000020.1:0-41228 GCF_014164635.1 Paracoccus sp. MC1854
AGCTCGCCGCTCTTCGCGTGCAGCGTGCTCACGTCCACCGCCGATGCCGGATCCACCGCGGCCGCCCCCCCGCGCCCCGGACACCCCGGAGGCGCCGTCCAGGCGCTGCCTGCGCTACTGCGTGGCCTGGGTCCGGATGCACGTCGAACTGCCCGGCCAGTCCGGCCAGCGTCTTCCTGCCCCTGATGGCGGCCAGCGCTGCCTGCGCCTTGAAAGCCGGGCGGTGGTTCCGGCCCGGTCGTCTGCTCATGGCCTCTGCCCGCCCCCGGCATCATGCCGAGGTCGCCCGGATGATCCACTCAACCCCCCTGTACAGATTGCCCGAGCCGGATCTCCTGACAGCATCAACCCGGCGTATTTCTTGCGCTAGGTAGAAAAGGTCGCCTGGCTGCTTCCCGTCTGTGCAATGCGCGGACTGCGGCAAACCTCGTCGACGGCCGTGCAGCCCTCCGCGTGCTTCAGCACAAAGGCGATCTGGGCCTCGCGAGCGTCCGCACGCAGGGCCGCAACGAACGCGGCGGCGTGCTATCCCTTGCCTGCCCCCAAGGTCAGCTTCGGGTCTGTCCACTTAACCTTCTTCCCTACTTTTTTGGGAAGGGGGAAGGGTCATGGATCAGCCGACAAAGGCTCTGTTGCCGCGGAAGCAGGATGCTGACACGAAGCTGGCGCAGCACCGTCTGAGTGTGCTGGAACTGGCGAAGCAGTGGGGAACGTCGCCGAGGGCTGTCGGCAGCAGGTCTTGATCGGACCAGCTCCTACGAATGGAAATGGCGGTTCCCGACGCAGGGCGTCGAGGGCCTGAAGGACCTGCCGCCGTTCCACAAGAACCACCCGCAGACCACACCACCGGAGACGATGGAGCGTATCCGGACGCTGGCACTGGCGCATCCGGCTCATGGCTGCAACCGGTTCGAGGTATGAGGAGGATCAGAAAACAGTCCGGTGGACTGTTTTCCCGATAATCGGCTGGCGCTGGTGGGCATCCGGGTCTCGGCAATCACTATCCAGAAGATCCTCAACAAGAATTGGCTGGGCAAAACCTCCGATCGCTGGCTGGCCTTGGAGCAGGCCAATGCCGAGAAGGCAGTCGGCCTGACCCCGGAGCAAGCCGCCTTTATCGAGAAGCTCAATCCTTGGTTCCGCGAGCGCCATGTCGAAAGTTCCGCGCGCCGGGCGAGTTGCTGTCAGCCGGGACATTTTTTCTCGGCAACATCAGAGGGATCGGCCGCATCTATCTGCACGCAGTCGTTGACGACCATGGCTCTTGCGCCTTCGGCTTCCTTCATGTCTCCAAGCAGCCTGAGGCCGCCGTGGCGGTGCTGCACGATGACATGCTGCCATTCTGTCGCAATCTGGATCTGCCGGTCGGGGAGGTGCTCACCGACAATCGCCGCGAGTTCTGCAGGACCGAGCGGCATCCTTACGAGTTCCATCTCGACATCAACAGCATCGAGCATCGCAGTACCAAGCTCCGGACACCCCGCACCAACTGCTTCGTCGAGCGATTCAACAGCCATCCTCGACGAGTTCTTCCGCGCAGCCATGCGCGACAACTTCTACGATAGGGTCGAAGCACTCCAGGCCGATCTCGATGCCTGGCTTGTCCACTGCAGCATCGGACGACCGTATCTTGGCTACCGCAACATGGGCCGCCGACCGATCGAGACCGTCATGTCATTCGCAAGCCAAGAAGGTTACGTGGACAGGCCGGACTTGAGCTTTCCGCCACACACAAGTGCGGGATGAATGGCGGCATGCCATAGGCCCTCGGTTCGGAAAAGAATCCCCCCGATCACGGTTGCCTCAGGCAGGGTCACCCCCGCCTTCGGCATCTTTTCATCCGCGCGTTCCTGTGGTGCACTGCTGCAGGAAAGCTGTCAGGGCCATTCGCCCGAACCCGCAACATCCAGGTGGGACCGGGCCGCCCGCGATCACTCCGCCGAGTTGAGCCGCATCCGGGCGCGGCGCTCGCGGCGTTGCGCTTTCCGGCCAAGGCGGATCGACTGCCCGACGAAGTCCAGGTGATCGCGGGCGGCTTTGTCGGCTAGGACTGCATCGCCCGCCTCGATCGCCGAGATGATCCCGAGGTGCTGGTCCAGCAGCTTGCGTCCGGTGCCGTCGATGCTGCGCAGCAGGTCGCGGTTGTAGAAGATACCCCGCCGGGTCAGGTCGAAGACCGAGGCCATCATGTGGATCAGCGTGGTGTTGTGGCTGGCGTCCACGACCGCGCCGTGCAGCCGGAAATCGGCTTCCCGCTCGGCCTCGCAATCCTGGGCGTCCCAGGCGGCCCGAAGCTCGTCCCGGATCGCGGACAGGCGTTCCTTGTCGGCCGCCGTTGCGCGCCGGGCGGCAAGACGGGCGGCGAAGGCCTCCTGCTCGCGACGATATTCCAGGTAGTCGTGGAACGCCTCGCCGTGGCGCGCATAAAGCGCCAGCATCGCGGGCGACATCGCCCGCCCGGTAAGCTCGGCGATATAGGTGCCGTCGCCGTGGCGCACCGTCACGAGGTTTCGGCTTTCGAGAACCTGCAGGGCCTCGCGCAGCTTCGGACGCGAGACATGGAAGGCCTCGGCCATCTCGCGCTCGGACGGCAGGCGGGCGCCGCCCTTCAGCACCCCGTCCACGATCATCGTCTCGATCTTTCCCACGACCACCTGGACCACCGATTCGTGGTCGATGGGTTCGAAAACATCCACTGCGATCATCGGTCTGCCCTCTCAGGCTGTTCCGAGGGTAATGCCTGGCAATAATATTAACCTCAGGAATGTCAGGTTCAAGCGGCAGAAAAATTTTAACAACCATCTGTTATGGAATGATTTTGGAATGATGATCTTTGTATCAAGGCTCCAGAGCAGCTTCAGCACACTCAAAAGCTCGCTCATTGATGCGGGAGAGCGGACAAAAACATTTGACCGGACCGAGAGGACAATAATATGGACCTCTCATGACAAGTTCACTGTTGCACGCCGGGAGGGGCGGTCAAAGGGAGCGGGGGGATGCCGATCATACCCAGCAGGATACCTGTGCCTTGCAAGCGCGGCTTCAGGGGGTTCGCTTGCAAAGAAGCCCTGAGGCTGGCCGCGCACGGCCCCCGACCGCACTGCCCGCTCCGTTGAGCAGGAGGGATCGCCGCCTCTGCGTTTCATGGTTGAGCAAAGGGCAGATCAAGAGGACAGACTATCACGAAATCGTTTGCGCGCGGAAAGGCTCCGCGTAGGCTCAGGTCATGTCTCGGCAAAAGGACGGCGCAGAATGACCACGACCGTCACTGCCCCGGCGGCCCCGCCACCTGGCGGGGGCCTTTGGGAAGCCGCCACCGCTGCGCCTCCGCACGGCAGGCCCTGTCCCCTCCTGCGCCATCCCCTGCATCCGCCTGACAATCCTTCAGCCACGGGAAACATGATGGAGGACCGGACTTCTGACCCCAAAGCCGCCCGGGTCGGCGCGATCGAAACCCCGTCCGGGGCCGGGGGCCGCAGGATCGGCAGGGGCGTGCTCCCCCTGGCCGCCTTGGGCCGCTCGACGTCGCCGGGCCGGTCGGAAGGGATCGCCAGGGTCATCTTCGACGAAGCCGATGACCGGGCGATCGGCGCCTCGATGGTGGGGCCGAGCGCGGGCGACCTGATCGCCGCGGCGGCGCGAGCGATCGGGACCGGCGCGCACGCGGTGGACCCCGGCTGCAGCATCCACCCTCGCCCGACGCCGAGCGAGACGGTCAACCTCGTCGCCGGAACCACCGGGGACGCGGCCGCCGACCTGAACCTGCCGAAGAGACGGTCGTGACCCGCCGCGCCCATCAGCCCCCTACCCTCAACCCCAAGCGAAGGAACGCTTCATGGTCTGGTCGCAAGTCTACGACCCACTCGGAAACATCTGGCTGTCCAGCCTGTTCGCCGCCCTGCCGGTGCTGGTCCTGCTCGGCGCCATCGGCATCTTCGAGGTCAAGGCGCATATCGCGGCCCTGCTGGGCCTCGTGACGGCGCTGCTGGTCGCCATCATCGGCTTCGGCATGCCGGCGGACCTCGCGGCGATGTCCGCCGTCTACGGCGCGGGCTTCGGCCTGATGCCGATCGGCTGGATCATCCTCAACGTCATCTTCCTTTACCAGCTCACCAACGAGAAGGGCGAGTTCGACGTCCTGCGGCGCTCGATCCGCAGCATCTCGGACGACCGGCGGATGCAGGTGCTGTTCATCGCCTTCTGCTTCGGCGCCTTCTTCGAGGGCGCGGCAGGCTTCGGCACGCCGGTGGCGGTGACCGCCGCCATGCTGATGGGCCTCGGCTTCTCGCCGCTCTCCGCCGCGGGCCTGTGCCTGATCGCCAACACTGCCCCCGTCGCCTTCGGCGCGCTCGGCACGCCCGTGATCGCGCTGTCGGCCGTGACCGGGCTGGACCTTTATGAACTGTCGGGGATGATCGGCCGCCAGCTTCCCTTCTTCTCGCTCATCGTGCCCTTCTGGCTGATCTGGGCCATGGTCGGCTTCCGCCGCATGGCCGAGGTCTGGCCCCCGATCCTGGTCGCCGGCGTCTCCTTCGCGGTGCCGCAGTATCTGGTCTCGAACTTCCACGGGCCCTGGCTGGTGGACATCGTCGCCGCCATCATCTCGATGCTCGCCCTCGCGGGGTTCCTGCGGGTCTGGCATCCCAAGAGGCCAATGACCGAGGCGCCGCGCGACTGGTCCTCGGCGCATGTGGAAGAGGCGGCCGAGCGCCCGGAAAGCGCGATCTCGCGCAACGCGGTGCTGCGGGCCTGGATGCCCTGGGCGATCCTGTCGGTCTTCGTCTTCATCTGGGGGATGCCGCAGGCCAAGGCCTTCATCGACTCGATCTGGAGCCTGCGGGTTCCCGTCGCCGGCCTGCATGAGCTGGTGATGAAGGTGCCCCCGGTATCGCCCGAGCCCCATCCCGAGGCGGCGATCTTCAACTTCAGCATCCTGTCGATGACCGGCACCGGCATCCTGCTTTCCGGCATCGTCTCGGGCTTCCTGCTGGGCTATTCGCCCGCGGGCCTGGTACGGATGTACGGGCGCACGATCTACATGATCCGCTTCTCGCTGCTGACCATCGCCTGCATGCTGGCGCTCGGCTATGTCACCCGCTACTCGGGCACGGATGCGACGATGGGCCTCGCCTTCGCCCATACCGGATGGTTCTATCCGCTGTTCGGGACGCTGCTGGGCTGGCTGGGGGTCGCCGTCACCGGCTCGGACACCGCCTCGAACGTGCTGTTCGGCGGGCTTCAGAAGGTCACCGCGCAGCAGCTCGGGCTGAACCCCGTGCTGATGGCCGCGGCCAACTCGTCGGGAGGCGTGATGGGCAAGATGATCGACGCCCAGTCGATCGTCGTCGCCTCGACCGCGACCAAGTGGTACGGACACGAAGGCTCGATCCTGCGCTACGTCTTCTTCCACTCGATTGCCCTTGCCGTCCTTGTCGGCCTGCTGGTCATGGCTCAGGCCTATATGTGGCCCTTCACCGCGATGGTGCCAGACATGGCCACGGTTGCCCCGGCTGCCGCCGGCCACTGACAGCCAAGGGTCCGGCGGTGCGCTGCCGGACCCCCCAGCCATTGGGGAGAGCGCCATGACCACGACGAAGCAGCGACCGCCGGCGCGGACAGGCCCGGCGGACAGGGGCACCGCCCCCATGCCGGCAAGGCCCGGGGGCCCGCGCGTCGGCCTGTTCGTGACCTGCCTTGTCGATGCCATCCGGCCGGGGATCGGCTTTGCGGCCATCCAGCTGCTGGAGGAAGCGGGCTGCCGGGTCGAGGTGCCGCAGGCCCAGACCTGCTGCGGCCAGCCGGCGCTGAACAGCGGCGACGACAGGAATGCGGCGGACCTGGCGCGGCGGACCATCGCCGCCTTCGAGGGTCATGACTACATCGTGCTGCCCTCGGGGTCCTGCGCCGGGACGATGGTGCACGCCTATCCCGAACTGCTGGCGGGCGACCCGGAATGGGCGGCCCGCGCCCGCGACTTTGCCGGGAAGACCCACGAGATCACCAGCTTCCTGGTCGATGTCATGCGCTACCGCCCCGAAGGCCGCCGCCTTGACGCGACGGCCACCTATCACGACAGCTGCGCGGGCCTGCGCGAGTTGGGCATCGCCGCGCAGCCGCGCGCGCTTCTCGCCTCGGTCGAGGGGCTTGAAATGCGGGGGCTTGAGGGCAACGACATCTGCTGCGGCTTCGGCGGCACCTTCTGCGTGAAATATTCCTCCATCTCGAACGCCATCGTCACCGAAAAAGCCGAGGCGATCGAGCGCACCGGGGCCGACCTGCTGCTTTCGGGCGACCTGGGCTGCCTGATGAACATGGCAGGCAAGCTGCACCGGCGCGGCGCGAAGACCCGCTGCTTCCACACCATCGAGGTTGTTGCGGGCCGCGCCGACGGTCCCGCCATTGGCGAGGAGGGTTGACCATGAACGCAGCGCAGGCAGGCTTCAAGGAACGCGTGAACGCCGAGTTGGAGAACGCCGCACTGAAGATCGCCATCGACCGCACCACCGGCAACGCCGTGCGCAAGCGCGCCGCCGCCGTCGCGGCTTTCCCCGAATTCGAGGCCGCCCGCGCCCGCGGCAAGGAGATCAAGGACCACGTCATCGCCCATCTCGACCATTACCTCGAGGTGTTCGAGCGCAACGCCACCGCCGCCGGGGCGAAGGTCCATTGGGCCGCCGACGACGCCGAGGCCCGCGCCATCGTCACCCGCATCTGCCTTGAGGCGGACGCGAAGCTCGTCACCCGCGCGAAATCCATGCTGGGCGAAGAGATCGGCCTGCCCCATGCGCTGGCCGACGCCGGGATCGAGCGGGTCGAGACGGACCTGGCCGAGCACATCATCCAGCTTGCGGGGGAACGGCCCTCGCATATCGTCTGGCCCGCGATGCACCGCACCCGCGAGCAGGTGGCCATCCTGTTCAAGGAAGCCCATCATCCGCCGCCCGCCGCCGACGACCCTGCGACCATGGTGCAAAGCGCGCGGCGCGAGTTGCGCGCCAAGTTCCTGGGCGCCGACATCGGGATCTCGGGGGCGAACTTCCTGGTCGCGGACACCGGCGCCACCTGCACCGTCACCAACGAGGGCAACGCCGAACTGACCACCACGCCGCCGCGTATCCATATCGTGACGGCGGGGATCGAGAAGCTGGTGCCGTCCACCGCCCACGCCTTCGCGCTGCTGCGGCTTCTGGTCCGGTCGGCCACGGGCGGCGAGATGACGCAATACACCACCTTCCACTGCGGACCCAAACGCCCCGGCGACGCCGACGGCCCCGAGGAGATGCACATCGTCCTGGTGGACAACGGCCGCACGCGGATGCTGGCGGACGAGTTCCGCCCCATGCTGCGCTGCATCCGCTGCGGCGCCTGCATGAACCATTGCGTGGTCTATCGCCAGATCGGCGGCCACGCCTATGGCGGGACCTATCCCGGACCCATGGGCGCGGTGCTGACGCCGGTGCTGGACGGGCTGGCGCAATCCCGCGACCTGCCCCATGCCTGCACCATGAACGGCCGCTGCGCCGAGGTCTGCCCGGTCGAGATCCCGCTGCCCACGCTGCTGCGGGCCTGGCGCACCCGAAGCTGGCGCGAGCGGCTGGAGCCCCGGACGGTCCGCGCGGCCCTCGGCCTCTGGGCGATGGCAGCGCGGCGGCCGGCGCTTTACCGCCTGGGCAGCCGCATCGGCGTGCGGGCGCTGCGGCTGTTCGGACGTCGCGGCTGGATCGCCAGCCTGCCGCTGGCCGGCGGCTGGACCGCCTATCGCGACCTGCCGCGCCCTTCGGGGCGGACCTTCATGGAACAGTACCGCGCCGAACAGGCCCGGAAGGAAGGCCGCAGATGACCGCCCGCGACCGCATCCTTGCCGCCATCCGCGCCGCCCGCCCGGCGCCCCTGCCCCCCGTCGAGGCCATCGCCGCCGAGGCCGCCGCCCTGCTGGAGGCGCCCGAGAGCGTCCGCCCCCGGCCTGCCGAACCGGTGCTGGCGGCCGAGTTCGTGCGGAAGGCCTCGGCCCTCGGCACGAGTTTCGACCATCTGCCCGACAGGGCGGCGATCCCGCTGGCGGTCCGCCGCTATCTGGACGGGCATGGCCTGCCGCCGGCGCTGGCGCTGCAGCCGGTCCCGGCGCTCGCCGCGCTCGACTGGACGGGCGTCGATGCCCATGACGCCGTCGCGCCGGATCAGGCGGCAGCCCTGGGGCTTGCCCTCTGGGGCATTGCCGAAACCGGGTCGCTGGTCATCCATTCCGGGGCGGAGGCGCCGGTCCTGCTGTCCTTCCTGCCCTTGCACCACATCGTCGTGCTCGAGGAACGCAGCCTGCTGCCCCATCTCGAAGACTATGCGACGCGCATGGCGGGGCAGCCGCAGCCCCGCAACGCCATCCTCATCACCGGCCCCAGCGGCACAACCGACATCGAGGGCAGCTATGTCCGGGGGGCGCACGGCCCCGGATTCCTGCATGTCCTCATGATCGGCGGCTGAGGCCGGCACCGCCTTTCATCTGCATCCCGGCCCCCTTGCGTCCGGGCTGCCCTGTCATCGCCGATCCGACCGGAGGTCACGATCATGACGCAGCGTTCCCCGACAGACTTCAGGCCAGACCCCCCTTCCCTCGAACCCGGCCCGGCCTTCCTCGACGCGCTGCGCGCGGTCGTGGGGCCGCGCCACGTCCTGACCCGGCCGCAGGATACCGAGCGCTTCCGCATGGGATACCGCTCTGGCGGCGGCGAGGCCGAGGCGGTGGTCCGCCCCGGCACGCTGCTGGAACTGTGGCAGGTGCTGCAGCTTTGCGTGAAGGCGGGACGGATCGTGATCGCGCAGGCGGCCAACACCGGACTGACCGAGGGCTCGACGCCCAAGGGCACCTATGACCGGCCCGTGGTCATCGTGAACACGCTGCGGCTGTCGCGGATCGACACGATCCTCGACGGCGCGCAGGTCGTCTGCCACGCGGGGGCGACGCTTTACGACCTTGAACGCAGGCTCGATCCCCTGGGGCGCGATCCCCATTCGGTGATCGGATCAAGCTGCATCGGCGCCTCGGTCGTGGGCGGGGTCTGCAACAACTCGGGTGGCGCGCTGGTGCGGCGCGGACCGGCCTACACGGAACTGGCGCTGTTCGCCCGGCTGGAGGCGGACGGCAAGCTGCGGCTGATCAACAACCTCGGGCTGCGGCTCGGCAACGATCCCGAGGCAATCCTGCGCCGCCTGGATGCGGGCGAGATCCGGCCCGGGGACGTGGACCCTCGGGCGGGCGCGGCATCCGATCACGGTTATGCCGAACGCATCCGCGACGTGGATGCAGAAACGCCCGGCCGCTTCAACGCCGATCCGGGGCGACTCTACGAGGCCTCGGGCTGCGCCGGGCGGCTGGCCGTCTTCGCGGTGCGGCTGGACAGCTTCCCGCGCCCTGCCGCGGCCGAGGTCCTTTATGTCGGCACCAACGACGCGGCGGCGCTTGCCACCCTGCGCCGGCGGCTGCTGACCGAACTCGACCCGCTGCCGATCGTGGGCGAGTATATCCACCGCGAGGCCTGGGACATGGCGGCCCGCTTCGGCCGGGACACGCGGCTCTTCATCGAGTGGTTCGGCACCGCCCGGATGCCGGTGATGTTCGCGCTGAAGGGCTGGGCGGATGCGCGCCTGCGGAAGATCCCCCTGACCTCGGACCTCAGCGACCGCTTGCTTCAGTTCGCGGGCCAGCTTGCGCCGGGCCGCCTGCCCCGCCGGATGCGCGACTTCCGCAACCGTTTCGAGCATCACCTGATCCTCAGGGTGGAAGCCCCGTCCGACCGGGCCGAGCGCATCCTGACCGAAACAGTGGGGACAGACGGCTGGTTCCGCTGCACGCCCGCCGAAGGGTCAAAGGCGATGCTGCACCGCTTTGCGGTGGCAGGCGCCGCTGTCCGCTACGAGGCGATGAACCGCCGCCGCACCGGGGGACTGGTGGCGCTGGACGTGGCGCTGCGCCGCAACGACCGCGACTGGATCAAGCCGGTGCCGCCGGAATGGGCGGACAAGGTCGCGGCGACCCTCTCTTATGGCCACTTTCTGTGCCACGTCTTCCATCTGGACTATGTGCTGAAGAAGGGCGCCGATCCGACCGCCTTCAAGAAGGCCATGCTGGCGATGCTGGACGCCGAGGGGGCCGAATATCCTGCCGAGCATAACGTGGGGCATCTTTACCACGCCAAGCCTCAGCTTGCCGCCTTCTACGAAGGCCTTGATCCGCTGGCGCGCTTCAACCCGGGGATCGGCGGCACGCGCCGCTCCTGAAGGCTGCCGCCGGTCCCGAAGGGCTCGCTCCGGTGCCCTCATACCTTCGGCGGGACGGCTGTTCCGTCCGGTCTGTTCCCGCGCCGGCCTGCGGCGAGGCGGCAGCGACGACCGGGCGCGGGCCTATCCGGCCGGCCGGGCGCATCGGGCCACCTGTCTGCGGCCCCGGCCTGTCCTGCCCCTCTACATCAACGCCTGCTGTCCCCGGGATGCCGGTCGCCGCTGCCATCCGGCCCGGATCGGCGGACCGGAGCGAGGCGCGGCCCGGCATGTCACGCCTTCATGGCCGTGTCCCGACACGCGGGCTTCATCATTGCCTTTCTTCCGGGTATCTGGCGGAGCAATGTTCTGAACCTGCCTGCAAGCTCAGGTCTCTGCCCATGGGCCTGCCGGCCCCCGCCCTGCATCGGCGGGCCTGGCAGGCTTGCATCAGCAAGGGATGCGGGGGTTCCGATCCGGCCTTGCGCGCTGCCGGATAGCGCGCCGATGCGGACTGAAGGAAATGCCGATGCAGACCCCTGCGCCCCTGACGGTTCTTGGTCTTGTCGCCCTTGCCACCACGGCGATCGTCTGCGGCGACACCGCCGGCAAGCTGCTGACCGAGGCGGGGGTGCAGCCGCTGTTCGTGGCCTGGTCGCGTTTCGCGCTCGCGGCCCTGCTGCTGGCTTGGGTGCTGGGTCTGCGGCCGTCCGGCTTGGGGCGCCTGCTGGACTGGCGGCTGATCCTGCGGGCGGGTCTGATCGTCGGCGCCATCGCCTCGATCCTGACCGCGCTTCGGACCGAGCCCATCGCGAACGTCTTCGGCGCCTTCTTCATCGGCCCGATCGTGGCCTATGTGCTGTCGGCCCTGCTGCTGGGCGAGCGCGTGTCCTGGGCGCGCACGGTGATGCTGGCGCTGGGATTTGCCGGCGTGCTGCTGGTCGTCCGGCCCGGCGGCGAGATGGGGACCGGCATGATCTTCGCGGTGATGGCGGGCACGCTCTACGGCTCGTATCTTGCCGCGACGCGCTGGATGACCGCCTTCTATCCGCCGCCCTTCCTGCTGGGATCGCAACTGGTGATCGGGGCGGTGCTGCTGCTGCCTGCGGGCCTTGCCGACATTCCGGCAAGCGCCGACCTGCGGATCTGGGTGCTGGTGATCGTCAGTTCGCTCGCCTCTGCCTTCGGCAACTATCTGCTGGTGGTCGTGAACCGGACGACGCCGGCGACGGTCTCGGCGCCCCTCATCTATTTCCAGCTGATCGTCGCCACCGTGATCGGGTTCCTCGTCTTCGGCGACTGGCCGGAACCCCTGGCGCTGCTCGGCCTCGCCGTGATCTTCGCCTCGGGTGTCGGCGGCCTGGCGCTGGCGCCCAGGCGCTAGGGGCAGAGGGACATCAGGCCGGGGACCTTTTCGTTGTGCCCGGCGCTTCCGTGCAGTCGGTGGCCAGATCAGTTGCAGGCGAGCCAGCTTCGGCCAGTCCCGGCGCGAGAGGCGGGGGCGTCCCTGAAGGGCATCGCGCCTCAGTCCGGTGCCTTGATCCCGAGCCCGGCCGCCTTCTGCGCGTCGATTTCGCAGACCGCGGCCTTGGACAGCGCGGTGCCCTCGGTCGGGGCGGCGCTATCGTCCAGGGCCTTCTGGGGGTTCTCGGCCGCGCTGGCATCGGGCGAGGCGGCGGCGACGACCGGGGCCAAATCGCCGGTGCCTGCCGCCTCTGCACCGCTGCCTGCCGGGGCGGCGGCGGTCGACTCCGACCCGGCGCCGGCTGTGCCGGCATCCCCGGCGCTGGTCGCGTCTGTGGGGCCCACGCCCGAGGCCTTCTGGGTATCCTCGGGCGATGCCACCGGCGCGAGGTCGGTGGCATCGGCCGCAACCGAGGTCTCCGCCATGGTGGCGATCTGGGTGTCGAGCTGCTTCCACTGGTCGAGCAGCGTCTCGGCGCTGACCCCGCAGGCCTGCGCCGCGAGATCGACAGGCACCTCGACCACGGCGCCCTCGACGCTGACCCCCACCTTCTGGGGCGCGTCCTGGGCCCGGGCGGTCCCGGTCAGCAGCGGCAGGGCAAGACAGGCGGCGATGGTCAGGCGATATGACATGGCTGGAACTCCTCCCGGATGGATCTGCGCGAGACTGCAGGCAGGGGCGCGACGGGGCGATCCCTGCCCGCGGGCGGCGGGGCTGCAGGCGAGGGCGTCCCCGCCCCCGGCCTTCGTCCCGGGTTCCGCCCCTTGCGGGCGCGCAGCGGGACGGACGGCTGTCACAGGTTGTTCCCGAAGGCCGCCCGCAGCGCGTTCAGCGCCAGCGCATCCGGGCCGCCCTCGCAGGAGGTGCGCATTGCGATCAGCCTGCGGTCGCCGCCCTCGTCCGTGACGGAAGCCTCGGTGCCGTCGGGGGCAACCTTGCCGCTTTCGTTCTCTCCGGCGACGACCTCGGGCGCGCCGGTGCCGCCACCGGGGGCCGCCGGTTCCGCCGGGGCCTCGGTCCTGTCGGCGCCCGTCCGGTCCTCGACGACCCCGGCCGCGCCTTCCGCGGATGCGGCGGGGTCAGGCAGGGGGGCGTCGGGCAAGGGCTCGCCCGAGGCATGGGCCTGCATCGCCGCCCTGACGGTGGCCTGTCCCTCGGCATCGAGCGCCAGGAACTCGCGGCAGGTCATGGATTCAAGCCGCGCCACGACCTCAGGCGCGGCATCCTGCCCGAAGGACGGAGCCGCCGCGATGCAGGCGGCGGCGATGGCCGGAAACGGGAACCTCATCCTTGATCCTCCCTGATGCGCGCTTGGCAGGCCGTTGAAAGGCGAAAGAGCGGTCGCCCGCTCTGCGCCCCGTGCGTCACAGATTGCCCGCGCCCATCTCGCGGGCGATGTGGTCGGCTTGGCGGATCGCAAGCGCCACGATGGTCAGCGTCGGGTTCTCGGCCGCCCCGGTGGTGAACTGCGAGCCGTCCGACACGAACAGGTTGGGAATGTCGTGGCTCTGTCCCCAGCGGTTCACCACCCCGTCGCGCGGATTGTCCGACATCCGGTTCGTGCCGATGTTGTGGGTGGACGGATAGGGCGGCGTCGGCAGCGACCGCACCGCGCCCGCCGCCTTGTGGATCGCGATCCCCCGCGCATAGGCGTGGTCGCGCATCGCCACGTCATTGGGGTGGTCGTCGTAATGGACCACCGGCGTCGGCAGGCCGAACTGGTCCAGAACGGCCGTGTCCACCGTGATGCGGTTGGTTTCCTGGGGCATGTCCTCGCCCACGATCCACATCCCGGCCATGTTCTCGTAGCCGTCGATCGCGCTGGTGAACTCGCGCCCCCAGGCGCCGGGGTCGAGGAAGGCCGCCATGAAGGGAATCCCGATCGACAGCGTTTCCAGCTCATAGCCCGCGACGAAGCCGCGCGAGGGGTCGTGCCGCGCCTCGTCCTGCATGATCCCGGCCATGGTGGTGCCGCGCCACATCCGCACCGGACGCTCGAAGATGCTGTAGACCGAGCCGGTGACATGGCGCATGTAGTTGCGCCCGACCTGCCCCGAGGAATTGCCCAGCCCGTCGGGGAACATCGCCGAGGCCGAGTTCAGCAGCAGCCGCGGGCTTTCGATGGTGTTGCCCGCCACGCAGACGATCCGCGCTGCCTGCCGCTGTTCCACCCCGTCCTTGTCGAAATAGACGACGCCGGTGACGCGGCCCGCGTCGTCATGCTCGATCCGCGCCGCGTGGCAGCGTTCGCGCACCTCGAGGTTGCCGGTTTCTTCGCCAAGCGGGATCTCGGTATAGGCGGTGGACCACTTGGCGCCCCATTTGCAGCCCTGAAAGCAGAAGCCGGTCTGCTGGCAGGCCTGCCTTCCGCCGTATTCGATCGAGTTGATCGCCATGCGGCCAGTATGGACTTCCTTGTAGCCGACGGCCTTGGCGCCCTTCTCCATCACCAGGAAGTTGTTGTTGCCGGGCAGGCCGGGCAGGCCGTTGGTGCGGGTCACGCCCATCTTGGCCTCGGCCAGCGTGTACCAGGGGTCCATCTCACCCGCGTCGATCGGCCAGTCGATCAGGTTCGCCCCCTCGACCCGGCCATAGTTCGTCAGCGCCTTCCATTCATGTTCCTGGAAGCGCAACGAGGCGCCGGCCCAGTGGGTCGTGGTGCCGCCGACCGCCTTGACGATCCAGGTCGGCAGGCCCGCGAAATCCCGCGTCAGCCGGAAGCTGCCGTCGGATCGCCGGGTATCCAGCCAGGCAAGCTGCGCGAAGCTCGCCCATTCGTCGTTGACGTAATCCTCGGGCAGGTAGCGGCCGCCGGCTTCCAGCGCCACGACGGAAATGCCCTTCTGCGCGAGTTCGTTGGCGAGCGTGCCGCCGCCCGCGCCGGTGCCGATGATGACGACCACGCTGTCGTCGCTGTTGCTGAACGGAGCAGCCATGTTCCGGTCCCTCCCTTACAGCCAGGCGATGTCGTTGAAGCCACGGTCGATGTAGCCGCCGTGGCTGAAGCTTTCCCCTTCATAGCCGAAGAGGGGCCATATCTCTTTCTGGTTGTAGAGGTCGGTGACCAGCCCCGCACGGACCGTGCGGAAGAACTCGCCCTTCTCGATGGCGTGCAGGACAGCCACCCGCTCGGCTTCCCACAGGGCGGCAAGGTAGCTGGCATGGCCCTGCCCCTGTGCCGCGGCGTCGAGGCCCGCGATCCCGGCCTCGACCATGGGCGCTTTCTCGGCCGTGTCATAGCCCTTGACGGCCACGGCATAGCGGTCGTCGGGGATGCGGTCGTGGGGGTAGATGTCGCGCGCCATCTGCACCAGCGTCGCCATGGTCTGCGGTGTCAAGGCCGTCACCTCCAGCGCCCAGGCGGCTCCGCGTTCCGTGACCCAGCTTGCGCCGATCAGAAGGCTGCCCCCTGCCGCAATGCTACGCGCCAGAAGCTCGCGCCGGGTCATCCCGGCACGGTCGATCCTGTTCATGTTTCTCCTCCCTTGGGTCCGGCCCCCTCCCCGGGGCCTTGCCTAGTGAAAGCGGCCTTGCCGCTGCAGCACCTCGATCTGATAGCCGTCCGGGTCGGCGATGAAGAAGAAGCGGGCGATGACCTCGCCCCCCGGTGCGAAATCCACCAGCTTGCGCGGGCCAAAGCCCAGTTCGGTCAGGCGCGCGTGTTCCGCCTCCAGGTCGTCGACCGACACGGCCAGGTGGCCGTAGCCGTCGCCCAGGTCATAGGGTTCCGTCCGGTCCTTGTTGATGGTCAGCTCAAGCTCGAAGTCGCTTTCGGCGTTGCGCAGGTACACCAGGGTGAAGGCAGGGAAATCCAGCCGCGTGTCCACCTTGAGCCCGAAGGCGCGGTCGTAGAAATCGACCGCGCGCGCCTCGTCCAGCACCCGGATCATGGAATGGATCGCTTTGGCCATCGTGCCCTTCCCCTTCTTCCTTTTCCTTCGACTACAGCCTTTCCGGTTGGGGCGGGCAGTAGCAGGTTACTACAGGTTCGCCTTTCGGCCTATTCGGCCGCCAAGGCAAAACCCGCGTCCCGCGCCTGCTGCATCTCGATCAGGCAGGCGCAGCGCAGCAGCGAGGCGAAGTTGCGGGCGCCGCCCTGGATCTCCTGCACCTCGTCATGAAGGCGAGAGATGAAGGCCGGCGTCGTCATCCCCTCGCGCGCTGCCATGCCGTCGAGGATGCGCCAGAAGCTGCGTTCCAGCCGGATGCTGGTCGAATGGCCGCTGAGCCTCAGGCGCCGGGTCACGGGCTCGTAGCTTTCGGGACGCTGGCCAGCATAGACTTGGCACATGGTATGCTCCCCCTGCTCCGGCTTCCGGCGCTCATTCCGCCAAGGCCGGAGTCTCGGGTTGAATTTGACGCGGTTGCGCCCATGGCGCAATGGCTGACATCGGCCAGCGCCGCGCAAGAGGGCAGACAATCGAACCCCACTCAAAGAGCCGCCTCGCCAGAGCCGCGTCCCGGGAATATCAGGTGCGTTCTGCAGCATGGGAGCCTTTCCGGGTAGACGGCTATCGGCGATGAAGCGGTCTTGAGCGGATTGTTCAGCGAATACTTGCGCCCCGGCAGACGCAAGCTGCTGAACCACCGGCTTGTCCTGTAGCAGGCTGCCGAAGCGGTCGGCTTTCGCCCCGGTTTGAGGGAGATGCTTCACCCTCTGCACGACAAGGGCGAGCGTGATGATGCGCGGCACGGATGAGGCGAGCGGGTCGCTGTTGAGCCATGTCGGTCTGGAGGAGCGCCTCCCGGCGCGGCACCCGCTGCGCATAGTCCGGCAGGTGGTGAATGACGCGCGGGCGGGCCTCGATGCCGGGTTCGAGACGCTCTACACCGATTGCGGCCGCCCGTCGATCGCGCCGGACCGGCTGATCAGGGCAGGCCTGATCCTGTTCCTGTTCCTGGTCCGCGCGGCAACTGATGGAGCAGACGCAGTATAGCCTGCTGGTTCGCTGGTTTGTGGGCCTTGGGATTGACGATCCTGCCTGGGTGCCGACCGTCTTCACCCAGAGCCACGACCGGCTGCTGACGACCAAGATGTCGCGGCACCGGTGATGGCGGCGATCCTCGCGCGCCGCGAGGTCGCGCCGCTGTTGTCGGACGCGCATTTCCCGGCCGACGGCACGCTGGTCAAGGCCCTGGACCCCGATGAAGAGCTTTCAGCCGAAGCCCGACGCCGCCCCGCTGACGACGAGGGACCGTGGGGCCCGCTCTCGCCAGGCACGACCGCGGCCGACCAGCCCGAACAGACCTATGCCGAGATCGTCCCGATGCCGCGCCCCATCCACCGACACCGCAATGCAATCCCGGTTTTCTCTCCCGCCACGAGGGCGACAGTCTTCCGCGGAAGGCTGTCGCCGGGGGAAGCTCGACCATCCGGTGCGAAAAGGCGCAGCGCCGGGTCATGATGTTTAGATCCAGCACCGGGCCCGCGTCCAAGCTCGCATGGACCGGCGCCTCGCCGGGAAAGGACAAGGGCGGGCCGTCCGCCGTCACCGCGACTTCGGTGCCGCCGAAGGACAGGCGCATCGGCCCGCCTGTCAGCACGGCAAGGGTGCGATCGCTGCCGGGAAAGGCTGAGAAGGTGCCGTCCGCCGCCGCCCCGGCCATCGACAGCCGTGTGTCGAAGCCGGACAGGTCCGCGCCGTCCGGCCAGACGGCCAGTTCGTGCGTGACGCCGCCGCCGTTCTTCCAGCGCACGGCCCTGCCCTCTCCCCGACGCACGAGCCTCACTTGAGGATGCCCGGCAGGTTCAGGCCATGCTCGCGCGCGCAGTCGATCGCGATGTCATAGCCTGCGTCGGCGTGGCGCATGACGCCCGTGGCCGGGTCGTTCCACAGCACGCGCCCGTTCCGGCGGTCGGCGTCTGCGGTGCCGTCGCAGCAGATGACCATGCCCGAATGCTGGCTGAAGCCCATGCCCACGCCACCGCCGTGGTGCAGCGACACCCAGGTCGCGCCGGATGCGGTGTTCAGCAGCGCGTTCAACAGCGGCCAGTCCGACACGGCGTCCGAGCCGTCCTTCATCGACTCGGTTTCCCGGTTGGGCGAGGCGACAGAACCCGAGTCCAGGTGGTCGCGGCCGATGCGATCACGCGCGGCCTGAAGCCCGAGGCGCTGCGTGCGAAGGTGCTGGCCGATCTCGCCGCCCGCAGCGATGCCGCCGGGATCGTCGCCACGGCTCCGGCCGCCACAGCCAGGGAGAGCCCGATCGTTGCGGCCGCGAAGAAGGCCGCCGCCGCCTTGCGCTGAATCCGGCGCTGACTTCTGGCGCCTCCCAAACCCCCATCATCCCGGAGACCGAACCATGCCCGTCCTGACGGAACCGCCCAGCATGGGCGATGTCCTCAAATACGAGGTCAACCCGAACTACACCCGCGAGACCGTGACGCTGCTGATGGGCATGCCCTATCCGGCAGGGGCCGTCCTCGGCCGCATCACCGCGAGCGGCAAGTACACCCTGTCGGCGGCGACCGGTGCAGACGGTGCCCAGACCGCCGTCGCCGTCCTCCTCTATCCGGTGAACGCCACGCTGGCGGATGCGGTCGGCGTCGTCGTCGCCCGCGGGCCCGCCATCGTCTCGCGCGCAGGCCTCGCCTACGAGGCCACGGTCAATGACACGGCCAAGATCACCGCCAAGATCGGCCAGCTCGCGAGCGCCGGCATCATCGCCCGCGACGGCGTCTGATCCCACATCCCTCCGGAGTCCCTCCATGACCCTCGTCCGCAATCCCTTCGACGCCGGCGGTTATTCGCTGGCCGAGATGACGCAGGCCATCAACATCCTGCCGAACCTCTATACCCGTCTCGCGCAGCTCGGCCTCTTCCGCTTCGAGGGGGTCAGCCAGCGCTCGGTCATCATCGAGCAGTATGAGGGCGTCCTGAACCTGCTGCCCTCGGTGCCGCTGGGCGGCCCGGCGACCGTCGGCACCCGCGAGGGTCGCTCGATGCGCAGCTTCGCCCTGCCGTGGATTCCGCATGACGACGTCATCCTGCCTGCCGACATCCAAGGCGCCCCCGCGCTGGGCGCGTTCGACGCCGCTGATCCGCTGGTCGAGGTGATGAACCGCAAGCTGCTGCTCATGCGCCGCAAGCACGCCCAGACCCGCGAATACATGGAGATGAACGCACTCCGCGGCATCGTGAAGGACGGCGCCGGCACCACCCTCTACAACTACTTCAGCGAGTTCGGGCTGACCCAGATCTCGGTCGACTTCGTCCTCGGCACCGCGGCTACCCCCGTGCAGGGCAAGGTGCGCGAGGTCCTGCGGGCGGTCGAGGACAACCTGCTGGGCGAGAGCATGAGTGATGTGCACGCCCTCGTCAGCCGCGAGTTCTTCGACAAGCTGATCGCCCATCCGAAGACCGAAGAGGCGTACAAGTTCTACGCCGCGACGGGCGCCCAGCCGCTCCGCCAGGACATGCGCCGCAACTTTCCCTTCGCCGGGATCGTCTTCGAGGAATATGCGGGCGCCGTGACCCTTTCCACGAAGGCGACCGAACGGCTGGTCCCGGCAAACGAAGGCATCGCCTTCCCGCTCGGCACGATGGACACCTTCACCACCTATGGCGGGCCCGCCAACCTGCTGGAAGCGGCCAACACCCTCGGTCTGCCGCTCTATGCGCGCCAGCATCTCGACGAGAAGGGCCGCTGGATCGACCTGATGACGGAAGCCTCGATCCTGCCGGTCAACAAGCGGCCACGGATCGCGAGCCGCCTGCATAGTTCGAACTGACGCGCGGCGGAAATCGTCATGTCCGTCTTTGCCGCCGCCATGGACCGCATCTTCACCCATGCCGCCATGGCGGCCCCGGCGCTCTGGATCTCGGCCTCCACCTCCGAGGAGCGCCCGATCCGCATCATCGCCCGCGCGCCGGATCGAATAACCGAGTTCGGCGCCGAGCGCTTCGTCAGCAACACGATGGTGGTGGATGTGCGCGTCGCCGACCTGCTTGCCCCGCGTCCGGGCGATCTGATCGTGATCGGCGCGGACAGCCATGTGATCCAGGGAGAGCCGCTGCGCGACCGCGAGCGCCTGATCTGGACGCTCGACCTGCGGCCCGCGTGACCCGCATGAAGCTGAAACTCGAGATCAGCCCCGACCTCGTCGCCCTCATGCAGGCCGAAATCGCCGCGGGTGAAAGGGCCGTCAGCACCGCCATGCGCGAGGCCGGCACAAACCTGAAATCCGCCTGGCGCAGCCAGATCACCGGTGCTGGCCTCAGCACGCGGCTCGGCAACTCGATCCGCCTCGCCACCTATCCCAGGGCCAGCGACAGCCTGAATGCCGCGGCACTGGTCTGGTCCAATGCCCCGGTGATCGTCGGCGCCCATGACGCGGGGCCGCTGATCCGGTCGCGCGATGGCTTCTGGCTGGCAATCCCGACCCCGGCTGCGGGGAAGTCAACGCGCGGCGGGCGGATCACCCCGGGTGAATGGGAACGCCGCAGCGGTATGCGCCTGCGCTTCGTCTATCGCCGCCGCGGCCCGAGCTTGCTGGTGGCCGAGGGGCGGCTGAACAGCAAGGGCCGGGCGGTGGCCTCACGCGCCAAGTCCGGACGGGGGCTGACAACCGTGCCGATCTTCCTGCTGGTGCCGCAGGTCAGACTGCGCAAGCGGCTGGACATGACACGGGAGGCAGAACGGGTGGTGGACGGTGTACCGGGGCGAATCGTGGCTGGATGGATGGAGACACAACGGCTCTGATGTCTGCCTTGCGGGACAATGCTACCATTCAGCCCCTTGCAAGCGCAGAGTATGTCAGCATCTGCTGAATCAGCAGAGGAGGAAGGCGTTCAGCAGGGCAACGGAAAGGCCGAACTCGTACCACAGCGCCAGTCCCGCAAGAGCCACGGCAAGGAAGACGCCCACGGCCAGCAACAGGTGGAAACGTATCGACAGCATCCGCGCATCCCTCATCAAGCGGCCTGCAGCCTTGAAACCGGGGCATCCCGGATCGGCCAGTGCAGAAGCGCAGCAAGGACGGCGATGGCGATCGAGATCTGCCAGGCGAGGTCATAGGACCCGGTCGCGTTGTAGGCGTATCCCGCGCCCCAGGCCCCGAAGAACGAGCCGAGCTGATGGAACAGGAAGACAATCCCGAACAGCGTGGACATGTAGCGGACGCCGAAGATCTGGCCGACCAGCCCGCTCGTCAGGGGTACGGTGCCGAGCCACAGAAACCCCAGCGTGCAGGCGAACAGCGTGACGGACAGGGGCGTGACCGGAAAGGCGAGAAACAGCGCCATGAGCACGGCACGGGCCAGGTAGATCCCGGCCAGAACGTGCTTCTTGCGCCAGCGGTCCGCCGACATGCCGAAGACGTAGGAGCCAAGGATGTTGAACAGCCCGATTAGCGCCAGCGCCCGTGCGCCGAGCGCCGGGTCGAGGCCCCGGTCCCCCAGGAAGGCCGGCAGGTGGGTTGCCACAAAGGCGACGTGAAAGCCGCAGACGAAAAACCCGGCATTCAGCAGCCAGAAGCCGGAATGGCCAGCGGCTTCGCGCAGCGCCTCGCCGTAGGTCTGCACGTGCGCGCTGCCGGTCTGCGGCACCGCCGGACGCCCCGCAATGCCGATGGCGAGAAGCACCATGGCGCCGGCCAGCGCGCCGAAGATCAGGAAGGTTTCCCGCCAGCCGAAGCCGGTGATCAGACCCTGCGCGACCGGCACCAGCAGGAACTGCCCGACCGAGCCGCCGGCCGTCACGATTCCGGCCGCCAATCCGCGCCGTTCGGGAGGCACGGCCCGCATTGCCGCGCCAATGGCGACGACGAAGGTTACGCCTGTCATGGCGAGGCCGACGATGAACCCGAGCGTGAGATTGAGCCCCGCCGCGCCTGAGATCATCGAGGCGAGGACAAGCCCAAGCGCATAGAGCGCCCCTCCGGCCGCCGCCACGCGTCCCGCCCCATACCTGTCCGCCAGCGCGCCGACAAAGGGCTGCGCCAGCCCGAGGATCAGGTTCTGCATGGCAATCGCCAGCCCGAAGGCTTCCCGGCCAACGCCGATATCCAGCTCGATGGGGCGAAGGAACAGGCCGAACGACTGCCGGATGCCCATGGCGATGGTGACGAGCGTTGCCGCACAGATCAGGACGACCCAGGGGCGTCCGCGCAGCGCGGCGGCATTCGGGTCAGGTGTCTGGTTCATGGGCTCTCCTGCCCGCGGGAATCGGTCCGCCGCAGCGCCGGCTTGAGTCGGTTAGATAACAGTTGTAATCTATGTTGGCGAGTCCACAAGTGATCCGAAAGGCGAGGGAAGACGATGAAACACAATGGCGAGGCCGAACGGCTCAGTCTCGATGACCTCCAGGTCGGTCAGGAGTTCCTGAGCGCCGAGCATCCGCTGGATGCCGAGCAGATCGTCGCCTATGCGCGGCAGTTCGATCCGCAACCCTTCCATCTCGATGAGGACGCGGCCAAGAACAGCTTCTTCCAGGGCCTCGCCGCCAGCGGCTGGCACACGATGTCGATCACGATGAAGCTTCTGGTGCAGAGCCTGCCCTTCGCTGACGGCGTTATCGGCGCCGGCGGGGACATTGCCTGGCCGCGGCCGACCCGCCCCGGCGACATCCTACGGGTGAAAAGCACGATCCGCGAGATCCGCCCCTCCCGTTCCCGCCCCGACCGAGGCATGGTGCAGGTGAGCAGCCTGACGCTCAACCAGCGGGACGAGGTGCTGCAGGAGCTGACGTCGAACCTGCTGGCGTTCCGGAGGGCCTGACGATGGGGCGATCCTCGGCCGAACAGGCGCAGCAGAACCGCGCACGGATTGTGGCAGAGGCCAGCCGCCTTTTCCGCGAGCGCGGGGTCGAAGCGGTGTCGGTCGCCGACATCATGGCTGCTGCGGGCATGACCGTCGGCGGCTTCTACAAGCATTTCGCGTCCAAGGAGGCGCTGGTGCGCGAAGCTTGCGCCCTCTCCTTCGAGCAGGTGGCGCGGGTCTGGCAGAAGCTGGTCGGCGAACGTCCCGACGCTGCGGTGATTGTGGAACACTACTTTCGCGAGCGGCCCGCGCACCAGACCTGCCCCATGCTGGCTTTTGCCCCGCATGTGTCCGGCACCGACCTCGTGAATCCGGCGCGAGAGGCTTACAGCAAGGGGGTGGAAGTTCTTCTGTCGGGCTTCTTGAGCCAGACCGGCACCAGCGAACATCCTGAGATACCGGAAGAGGCACAGATCCTGTTCGCTGCCATGATCGGCGCGCAGCTTCTGGCGCAGGCGTCGGACAATGCGGACTGGGCTACCGCTCTACGGCAGGCCGTGAGGCGCCGCGCGAGGAAACAAGCTCATGCGGATGAGAGAACGTCTGCTTAGGGCTCTTTGCTTCCCTCCGCACCATAGGACAGCAGATGCCCACCACCCGCGAAACCATCCTCGCTGCACTGCATGTGCAGCTGCAGCCCCTTGCCGCCCTCGTATTGCGCGATGAGGTGCTGCCCGAGCGGATCCCGGCGACGGGACTGATCATCCTGCGCGATGGCCACCCCGGCGAGCCGGAGGTGACTCTGTCGCCGCTGCGCTACCACTACCAGCACCGGGCCGAGCTCGAGGCCGTCGTCCAGGCGGGCACCGGCCGCGCCAGCGCCCTTGACGACCTGATCGCGTCCATTGGCACGGCGCTGGAGGCTGACCGAACGCTGGGCGGGCTCTGCGACTGGATCGAGCCCGACGCCCCGGCCTCGGTCGATCTGCCGGTCGAGGGCGCGGCGGCGCTGAAGGCAGCGGTGATCGCCGTCGTCCTGCACTACACCACAACCGGCCCGCTGGCCTGATACCCCACAGTGAGGAATTCCCCATGGCACGTGCGCAAGGCGCGCGGGCGCAGATGGCGCTTGCGTTCGAGACGGTTTACGGCACTCCGCCTGCCAGCGGCTACCGGCTGATGCCCTTCGCCCGGACGACGCTGGGCGCGGAACAGCCACTGCTGAACTCGGAACTGCTGGGCTACGGCCGCGATCCGCTGGCGCCGATCAAAGATGCGGTGACGGCCGATGGCGAGGTGGTCGTGCCGATCGACGTGGAAGCCTTGGGGTACTGGCTGAAGGCGGCGTTCGGGGCGCCGGCGACCACCGGGACCACCCCCAAGACCCACAGCTTCCAGTCGGGCAGCTGGACCCTGCCTTCGATGGCGATCGAGGTCGCCATGCCCGAGGTGCCGCGCTTCGCCATGTATGCGGGCTGCGTGCTGGACCAGCTGTCGTGGCAGATGAGCCGGTCGGGGCTGCTGACCGCGACGGCGCGGCTTATCGCCCAAGGGGAGGCCATCGCCATTGCCTCAGCGGCTGGCACGCCGACGGCGCTGGGCCTGCAGCGATTCGGGCATTTCAACGGAACCGTGAAGCGCAACGGCACCGCGCTCGGCAATGTCGTCTCGGCCGAGATCACCTATGCCAACGGCCTCGACCGGATCGAGACCATCCGCAACGACGGCAAGATTGAGGGCGCCGATCCGGGCATGGCTTCGCTGACCGGCCGGATCGAGGTGCGCTTCGCCGACGATGCCCTAGTCACGCAGGCCATCGACGGCACGCCCTGCGAGCTGGAATTTGCGTACAGCCTCGGGGCGAACGCGAGTTTCACCTTCACGGCCCATGCCGTCTACCTGCCGGTTCCGCGCGTGGAGATCGCCGGGCCGCAGGGCATCCAGGCGAGCTTCGACTGGCAGGCGGCGAAGGCCACCAGCCCCGCCCGCATGTGCACCGCTGTCCTCGTCAACAGCATCGCGAGTTACTGACCATGATCCGCCTGAACCTCTCGAACAGCCCCGAGTGGCTGACGCTCCTTCCCGGCCTGCGGCTGAAGGTGGCGCCGCTGACCACCGCGCTGATGGTCGCCGCGCGGGCCGATCCCGCGCTGGCCGCCCTGCCCGACACCGCCAGAACCGAGGAGATGGCGCTGGCCATGGCCAAGGCTGTGGCGCGGCTCGCCATCCTCGAGTGGGAGGGTGTCGGCGACGAACACGGCGAACCGCTGCCCCTCTCACCTGACGGTATCGACGCCCTGCTGGAGGTCTGGCCGGTCTTCGAGGCGTTCCAGAGCCAGTATGTCGCCCGCGGGTTGATGCTTGATGCCGAAAAAAACGTGTCCGCGCCCTCGCCGACTGGTCCTACGGCGGGGGCGACAGCTACTGCGGAGCCTGCGCAGGCCCCTGCCTCGAGTGCCCCAAAAGGCTGAATCAGCCCCGGACCGTCGAGGGCTGGCAGGTCTGGGATCTGGCACAACGGCTCGGCGGCCAGCTGCGAGTCGTTCCGGGCGCCGTCGTCGGCTGGGACATGGGGGCGGCGCTCGCCATGGCGCAAGCGCTGGGCGTCAACGTCCTGATCGTCGCCGAATTGCTGCCCGAGATCGAGGCTGTGATGGTGCGCAGGCTGAACGAGCGGTTGGCCGAAACCGACCACCGCGGCATCAGCTCTTGAGCTTCTCGATCAGGGTGACGCCCGGCAGGCCGTCGAAATGCCTGTCGCAGGTCAGGAGCATCGCCCCGCGCAGCCGCGCCGTAGCGAACATGACGGCGTCGGCGGTGGCGAGCTTGCGTTCGCGGCTGGCCTCTGCCGCCGCCAGCGCGATCTCGGTGTCGAGCGGCACGACCTGACAGACCTCTCCGGTCGGCGAGCCACTCGATCCACGCCGACGTGTCCACGAGGACCATCAGAACCGGTCCGACCGATCCCGATAGTCCGAGGCGGAGGCGCCGCGTGCGAGCCCCTTCAGTTTCTCCCGCTTCGGCACCGGCACCAGAAGCACGCCAGTGCCTTTGGGGAAGAAGGCGAAGGTGAGCCCGGCTTCCCAGTGCTGGGCCGTGCGGATCGCCTTGGGGATCGAGATCTGGAACTTCGAGGACAGGGTGGCGGTCTCGGCCATGGTCATACGCTCACTGGATCGATGTTGTTAACGCAAGACGCCCGCTGGGCGAAGGCAAGGAAGCCCGAACATGGCCGGGCCTGACCGGTTCAGCGCACCAGCGTGCGCTGGACGATCTGCGGGTCCTTGTCGATCAGCGCCAGAAGCACCCGCGCGGGTCCTTCTGGGCTGCGCCGCCGCTGCTCCCAGTTCAGGAGTGTGCCCTTCTTCACCCCGATGCTGCGGGCGAATTCGGATTGGGAGAGCCCCGTGCGCGAACGGATCGCCTGCACATCCGGCTCGGGCAGTTCGATCTCGTGCACCGTGCCGGGCCCTTCGCCGCGGGCATGCGCCAGCGCTTCCTTCAGGCCCTTCTCGATGCTCGTGAATGCGTCGCTCATTCCGACCTCCTGTAAGTTGCGGCCAGAGCCGCGCCCAGTTGCTTCACCGCTTCCGTCTCGGCCGGTGTCAGGTTCGCCTTCTCGTTCTTCGCAAAGACCGTGATCAGGAAGATCGGCGTGTCGTCCTCCGGGCTGAAGAAATGGATCACCCGGTAACCACCGCTCTTGCCGCCACCCTCGCGGGCAAACCGGAACTTCCTGACGCCACCGCCAATGGACACACCGGTCATCGGGTTTCGGGCCACGAAATCGATCAGCTCGAGCCGCTCGGCCTCGGACATGAGGCTGCGCGACCGCCGCTGGAATTCCGGTGTCTCGACGACGGTCACGATGGCCATGCCGCTCATATGTGCGTCAGTGGTGCATAAGTCAATGACGCACGAACCAAGGAACAATCGCCATGGCCGAAAAGCGTGTATCCGTCCGCCTCGTCGCGGAGGGCGGTCGGCGGGTGCGCGCCGAGCTGGAGGGTGTCGGTGACGCCGGGGCAAAAGGGTTCGGCCGCCTGTCGCGCGAGATGGGACTGGCGAACACCCGGCTGGCCGGTTTCGCACGTCGGACTGGATTGGCACTTTCGGCTGCTGCCGCTGCAGCCACCGCCTCGCTCGGACTGATCGTCCGCTCCACCGCGGAAAGTGCCGCCCAGATCCGGCAGTTCGCGCAGGTGGCCAACACCACGCCCGAGGCGCTGCAGCGCTGGTCGGCCGGCGCCCGCACCGTCGGGATCGAGCAGGAGAAGCTCGCCGACATCCTGAAGGACGTGAACGACCGGGTCGGCGATTTCCTGCAGACCGGCGGCGGGCCGATGGCCGATTTCTTCGAGAATGTGGCGCCGCGGGTCGGCGTCACCGCCGACCAGTTCGCCCGGCTGTCCGGGCCTGAGGCGCTGCAGCTTTATGTCGAGACGCTGGAACGCGCCGGGCTGAACCAGCAGGAGATGACCTTCTATCTGGAGGCGATGGCGTCGGATGCCACCCGTCTGCTGCCGCTTCTCAGGAACGGCGGGGCGGAGATGGCCCGGCTGGGTGACCAGGCCGCCGAGCTCGGTGCGGTGCTGGATGGCGATGCGCTGGAGGCGCTGCGGCGCACGCAGGTGGCGCTGGGCACGATGTCGCTGGTCTTCGACGGGTTGGGCAACCGCATCGCCGTCGCGGTGGCGCCGGCAGTCGAGGCGCTGGCCTCGGCCTTCGTGGCGCTGGCCTCCGATGGCGGGATCCTGCGGACGGCCATCGATGCGCTGATCGGCAATCTCGGCCGACTGGCCTCCTATGCCGTGTCCTTCGCCACCTTCATGGCCGGGCGCTGGGTGGCCGGGATGGCTGCGGCGGCACTCTCTGTCCGCGGCCTCGCCACAGCGTTGGTTGTCCTACGGGGCGCCCTGATCCGCACCGGGATCGGGGCGCTGATCGTCGGCGCGGGCGAGCTGGTCTATCAGTTCTCCCGCTTCGTCGAACGGGTGGGCGGCGTCGGCGAAGCCTTCCGCCTGCTCGGTGATCTGGCCAGGGAAGTCTGGTCGCGCATGGGCCTGTCGCTCGACGCCGCTCTGGCGAGAACGGCCGCAAGCTGGGAGGGTCTGAAGGCGGCGGGGCTTTCGGCCCTCGAGGGAACCATCGCTGGCGTGGTCGGATTCGGCGACCGCACCGCGGCGGTGTTCCACGGCGCCTATGACGCGGCCGTTGCGATCTGGGGCCGGCTTCCCGGTGCCATCGGCGACTTCGCCTTCCAGGCCGCGAACGGGCTGATCAGCGGGGTCGAAGCGATGCTGAACGGCGTCGTCAGCCGCATCAATCTCTTCATCACCGCGCTGAACGGCGCGCTGGCGCTTCTGCCCGACTGGGCCGTCGGTGACGGCGGCGTGCAGATCGGCACGCTGGATCCGCTGACGCTCGGCCGGATCGGGAACCCGTTCGAGGGTGCAGCAACGGCCGCAGGTACTGCGGCAGCAGATGCCTTCTCGGCCGCGCTGGCCAGAACGTATCTGGAGCCGCCCGACCTCGGCCTCGGCACCATGGCCGATGACGCCCGGGCCCGCGCGGACGCCTATCGCGAGGCTGCGGGCATGCTCTCCGACGCGGCAGGTCGCCCGCTCGCCAGCTGGCAGGCGCTGAAGGACGCGGTGACCCGGACAGGAACCGAGGCAGAAACGGCCCTCGGGGATGCAGCGTCGTCGGCGGGCGCGCTGACAGCCGGTCTGAATGACACCGCGGCAGCCGCGGATGGCGCCGGGGGTGCGGCGCGGGCCGCCGGGACTGCGGCGGCTGATAGTGCCGAGCCCGCCCTCACCGGTTGGCGCGCGGTCACCGCGGCGCTCGCCGACTATGCCGCGAAGGCGCGCGATATCGGGGGCGACATCGGTCAGGCACTCGTCGGGGCGTTCACCTCGGCCGAAACCGCCATGGGTGACTTCGTGAAGTCGGGCAAGCTCGATTTCCGCGATCTGGTCACCTCGATGATCGCCGATCTGGCAAAGCTGGCCGCACGCCGCTTCATCCTGGGGCCGATCGCCAACGCGCTCTCCGGCGCGCTGGGCGGCGTGTCCGCGAACATCCTGCACGCCGGCGGCCTCGTCGGCGAGCCGTCGCCCGGCCGGATGGTCCCGGCGCTGGCCTTCGCGGGCGCCCCGCGCATGCACAACGGCGGCTGGGCCGGACTGCGTCCCGACGAGGTGCCGGCGATCCTGCAGCGCGGCGAGCGGGTGCTCTCGCGGCGCGAAGCTGCAGGGTATGGCAAGTCCGCGGCCGTGCCCACTGTCAACGTCACCATCAACGCCCGCGATGCCGAGAGCTTTCGTCAGTCCCGGACGCAGGTCGCAGCGGACATCGCCCGGGCCGTGTCGCTCGGGCGCAGAGGAATGTGAGGAACAGCCATGGCGTTTCACGAGGTCCGGTTTCCGGACACCATCAGCCGCGGCGCGCGCGGCGGCCCGGAACGGCGCACCCAGATCGTTGAGCTGGCCTCCGGCGACGAGGAGCGCAACGCCAGCTGGGCCAACTCGCGCCGCCGCTATGACGTCGCCTACGGCATCCGCCGCGCCGACGATCTGGCGGCGGTCGTCGCCTTCTTCGAGGCCCGTAACGGTCGCCTGCACGGCTTCCGCTTCAAGGACTGGGCGGATTACAAATCCTGCCTTCCGTCACAGCCGCCGCAGCCGACCGACCAGGTCATCGGCACCGGCGACGGCGCGACGACGGCCTTCCATCTGGTCAAGCGCTATACCTCGGGCGGACAGTCCTGGTCGCGGGCGATCACCAAGCCGGTCGCCGGCACCGTGCGCATCGCACTCGGCGGTGTCGAACAAACCCCCGGCTGGTCGGCCGACACCACGACCGGCGTCGTCACCTTTGCCGCCGCACCCGGGGCTGGCGTCGCCATTACAGCAGGCTTCGAGTTCGACGTGCCGGTGCGCTTCGACACCGATGCGCTCGACGTCACCCTCGACCTCGAGCGGCTCGGCTCCATCACATCCATTCCGCTGCTGGAGATTCGGCGATGAAATCCCTCTCCCCTGCGCTGCAGGCCCATCTCGACGACGGCACGACGACCCTCGCCTGGTGCTGGCGGATCACCCGGGCAGACGGCATCACGCTGGGCTTCACCGATCATGATCGGGCGCTGGCCTTCGCCAGCACCAGCTTCGAGCCGGAAAGCGGATTTGCCGCCTCGGAATTCCGCTCCGGCTCCGATCTCGCCGTCGATGCGCAGGATGCCGCCGGAGTGCTGACCTCGGACCGGATCACCGAGACCGACATTCTCGACGGGTACTGGGACAATGCCGGCGTGGAGCTCTGGCGGGTGAACTGGTCCGACCCGAGCCAGCGGGTGCTGATGCGCCGCAGCGCAGTCGGCCAGATCCGGCGCGGCCGGATGGCCTTCGTGGCCGAGGTGCGGTCGCTGGCGCATGTGCTCGGCCAGACCGTCGGGCGGACGTTTCAGGCGGGGTGTGACTCGGCGCTGGGCGATGCCCGCTGCGGTGTCGATCTCGAAAATCCCGCCTTCAAGGGCACCGGCGCCGTCATCGATCTCCTGCGCGACCGGGCCTTCACCGCCTCGGGGCTCGGCGGCTTCATCCCCGGCTGGTTCACCTTCGGCACGCTAGAATGGACGCGCGGCGCCAACGCGGGACGGCGCACCGAGGTGCTGGGTCACGACGTCCGGGACGGCATCGCGCTGCTGACGCTGCTGGAAGCACCGGTGCGGCCCATTGCCGAGGGTGACGTCTTCACCATTCGCGCGGGTTGCGACAAGCGCATTGAGACCTGCGGCGCTAGGTTCGCCAACACCACCAGCTTCCGCGGCTTCCCGCATATTCCGGGTCAGGACGCCATCCTCCGCTATGCCAGCCAGGACGGCGGCCATGAAGGGGGCGTGTTGTGATCGCAGCTGATCCAGACGACGTCATCGCCGTCGCGCGGTCGTGGCTCGGTACGCCGTATCACGATCAGGCCAGTCTCCGCGGCGTCGGCTGCGACTGCCTCGGGCTGGCCCGCGGCATCTGGCGCGAGGTCGTCGGCCCGGAGCCGTTCCCCATTCCGCCCTACAGCCGCGACTGGGGCAAGGCCGGCCCGCGTGAAGTGCTGGCCGAGGGGGCGCGCCGGATGATGCCGGAGATCGCACCTTCCGAGGCCGGTCCGGGCGCCCTGCTTCTCTTCCGCATGGCGCCCCGTGCCATCGCCAAGCATGTCGGGATCGTCACCGGGCCCGACAGCTTCATCCATTCATACGAGCTGCTCGGCGTGATCGAGGAGCCGCTCACCCCGGTCTGGCGGCGGCGCATCGCCTTCGCCTTCCTGTTCCCGCGCTCCAACAGCATCTGAAAGATCCCACATGGCTACCTTGGTTCTCGCGGCCGCCGGCTCCGCGATCGGCGCCAGCATCGGCGGCACGATCCTCGGCGTCAGCGCGGCGACCATCGGCGGCTTCATTGGCTCGACCATCGGCTCCGCCGTCGACAGCTGGATCGTCTCGTCGCTGGCACCGGCGCAGCGCATCGAGGGCGCGCGGCTCGACAGCCTGCGCATCACCTCCTCGACCGAGGGCACGGTGATTTCCCGACTCTACGGCCGCATGCGGATTGGCGGCAACATCATCTGGGCCACCGATTTCCGCGAGGAAACCAGCACGACCCGTCAGGGCGGCGGCAAAGGCGCCGGGCCGAAGGTCAGGACCACCGAGTACCGCTACTACGCTTCATTCGCGGTGGCGCTATGCGAGGGTCCGATCACCGGCATCGGTCGGGTCTGGGCCGACGGCAAGGTCATGGATAGGACCGGCGTCACCTGGCGCTGGTATCCGGGCGACGAAGCGCAGAGCCCGGACCCGTTCATTGCGGCGAAGATGGGTGCAGGGAGCACCCCCGGCTATCGCGGCACCGCCTATGTGGTCCTCGAGGAACTCGATCTCGGCCCTTACGGCAACCGGCTGCCGCAGATCAGCTTCGAGGTGTTCCGGCCGCTCGCGGATCCCGACACCGCGGAGGGACTGGTGAAAGCGGTGACGCTGATCCCCGCCTCGGGCGAGTTCAGCTATGCGACCGCACCGGTGAAGAAATCGACGGCCCCGGGCGGCGCCACCTCGGCCGAGAACCTGAACGCGATGACAGACACCGCCGACATCGTCGTGGCGCTGGACAGGCTGCAGGCGATGGCACCGGCGGTGGAAAGCGTCAGCCTGGTGGTCGCGTGGTTCGGGGATGATCTGCGGGCCGGAAGCTGCAAGGTGCGGCCCGGGGTCGAGGTTGCTGCGAAGACCACGACGCCATCGGCCTGGTCGGTGAACGGCGTTACGCGTGCCGATGCCTTCCTCGTCAGCCGTGATGCCGAGGACCGGCCCGTCTATGGCGGCACCCCGGCCGACTTCGCGGTGGTGCAGGCGATCCGGGAGATGAAGGCCCGCGGGCTGCGGGTGACCTTCTATCCGTTCCTGCTGATGGACGTGCCGCCGGGCAACACGCTGCCGAACCCGTATTCCGACAATGCTGCGGCGACTGGTCAGCCGACTTTCCCGTGGCGCGGCCGCATCACCTGTTCGCCGGCCGCCGGTCACGAAGGATCGGTCGACAAGACCGGAACAGCCGCCGCGCAGGTTTCCGCGCTGTTCGGCAGCGCGACGCCTGCCAGCTTCAGCGTCTCGGGCGAGAGTGTCAGCTGGCTAGGTGCGCCCGGCAACTGGGGCCTTCGCCGGATGATCCTGCATTACGCGCATCTCTGCAAAGTCGCCGGAGGCGTCGACGCCTTCCTGATCGGGTCGGAGATGCCCGGCCTGACCACGATCCGCAGCAGCGCCAGCACTAATCCCGCCGTGCAAGCCTACCGCGACCTGGCCGCGGATGTCCGGACGATTCTCGGGCCGACCACGAAGCTCGGCTATGCCGCCGACTGGTCGGAGTATTTCGGGCACCATCTGCAGGACGGCAGCGGCGACGTGTTCTTCCACCTCGATCCGCTCTGGGCCGACCCGAACATCGATTTCATCGGCATCGACAACTACATGCCGCTATCGGACTGGCGGGATGGCCTCACACATGCCGAAGCGGCCGAGGGCTGGCCCGCGATCTACGACCGCGCCTATCTGCAGGCGAACATCGCCGGCGGCGAAGGCTTCGACTGGTTCTATGCTTCCGCGGCCGACCACACCGCACAGGTCCGTACGCCGATCACGGACGGTGCCGCCGGCAAACCGTGGGTGTTCCGCTTCAAGGATCTGCGCGCCTGGTGGTCGAACCCGCATTTCAACAGGCTGGGCGGTATTGAGAGCGGGATGCCCACCGCATGGGTGCCGCAGTCGAAGCCGATCTGGTTCACCGAGCTCGGCTGCCCGGCCATCGACCGCGGCACCAATCAGCCGAACGTCTTCTTCGACCCGAAGTCGTCGGAGAGCTTCACCCCGCATTTCTCGCGCGGCTGGCGGGACGATGCGATCCAGCGGGCGTATTTGGAGGCGACGTATCTCTGGTGGGGTAAGCAGGCGAACAACCCGGTCTCGTCGCTCTACGGCGGCCCGATGGTGCACGTGCCCGAATGCGCCGCCTGGACCTGGGACGCCCGGCCCTATCCGTTCTTTCCCGGCCTGACGGATGTCTGGACCGATGGACCGAACTGGCGGCTCGGCCAATGGCTGACCGGGCGGCTCGGCACCGTGTCGCTGGCCGCGCTCGTGCGGCACCTCTGCCTGCGCGCCGGTATGCCGGAAGAGCAGATTGACGTCTCCGGGCTCTGGGGCGCCGTCGAGGGCTATGTCATCGGTGCGCTCGAAAGCCCGCGCGCGTCCATCACCACTCTGGCCCGTCAGTTCGGCTTCGATGCTGTGGAAAGCGAGGGTCGCATCCGCTTCGTGATGCGCGGTTCGATCGCCAGCGCCACCATCACGCCGGACAGCATGGTCGCCTCTGCGTCCGCACAGGGCGAGGTGATGGAGCTGACCCGTGGCCAGGAGACCGAACTGCCGCAGGCCCTGAAATGGCAGGTTGCGCGGGCCGACGAGGATTATGACGCGGCGCAGGTCGAAGCGCGGCGCATCACGGTCGACACGACCCGGATCGCCGCGGAAGCTTTTCCGATGGCGGTGCCACCGGAGGAAGCAGAGCGCCGCTGCCGCCGCGCGCTGATGGAGGCGTGGGTGGGCCGGGAAACCGCCGTCTTCCGCCTGCCGCCCTCGCGGCTGGCGCTGGACCCCGCCGACGTGATCCTCCTCGATCATGATGGCCGCTTGGCCGAGATGCGGCTGGTCTCGGTCGCCGACTCGGACGTGCGTGGCATCGAGGCCGTGCGGCAGGACCGTTTGGTCTACGATCTGCCCTCGGGCGAGCCGCGCCCCGCGTCGCTCTCGACGCCCGTCGTTTTCGGTCCCCCCGAGATCGTCATCCTGGACCTGCCGCAGCTGCGCGAAGATCATCCGGCCCACCGTCCCCTGATCGCCGCTCATGCAAAGCCGTGGCCCGGTGAACTGGCGGTCTATCGCAGCGCCGCCGCGGATGGCTTTGAGCTGCTGACAACCCTTGGCACCCGCGCCAGCATGGGTGTGCTGGCCGCGGATTTCCACGCCGGGCCGGTGTCGCGCTTTGATCTCGGCAACACGCTCGTGATCGATCTGTTCTCGGGCACACTGGAGAGCGTCACCGACATCGCCCTGTTCGGTGGCGCCAATGCCTTGGCGGTGGAGACCGCGGCCGGTCAATGGGAGATCGTTCAGGCCGGATCGGCGGAGCTGATCGCTCCCGGCCGCTATCGTCTGACCAAGCTGCTGCGCGGCCAGCGCGGCACGGAGGGCGCCATCGTCAGTGTGGCCCCGACCGGCGCGCGGGTCGTGGTTCTCGATCGGGCCCTGACATCCCTGCCCCTCGGCGAAGCGGACCTCGGTCTGCCGTGGAACTGGCGGATCGGCCCTGCTTCGCGGCCGGTCAGCGACGACAGCTTCGTCGCGACCACCTTCACGCCCGAAGGCGCCGGGCTACGACCCTTCTCCGTCGTCCATGTCGAACAGCCGTGGCGCACGGCCCGAAGCCCCGGCGATCTGATCATCCGCTGGATGCGCCGCTCGCGCTCGCTCGCCGGCGACAGCTGGGGCCCGGGCGACGTGCCGCTCGCCGAGGACATCGAGGCCTATGAGGTGGAAATCTTCGACGGCGCGACCGTGAAACGCCGGCTGACCACGGCGACGACCAGCGTCCTCTACACCGCCGCCCAGCAGATCGCCGACCGGGGTGCGCTGCTCGGTCCCGGCGACAGCCTCGACATCCGCATCTGCCAGATCTCCGCTCGGATCGGGCGTGGGGCCGCACGCTTTGTCACCCTCAGCTTCTGAAGGCCCCCATGTCCGACCTCACCACCCATCTCCAGCTGCCCTACATTCTGGCATCGCAGGCCCAGAAGCATGTCACCCATAACGAGGCGCTGCGGCTGCTCGACGCCATGGTCCAGCTGTCGGTGCTCGACCGGGATCTGACGGCGCCGCCCGCCAGCCCCGTCGACGGCGACCGCCATATCGTTGCCTCCGGCGCGACCGGCCTCTGGGCCGGCTGGGATCTGAACGTCGCCTTCCGCGTCGACGGCGCTTGGATGCGGCTGGTGCCGCGCCCCGGCTGGCTGGCCTGGATCGCGGAGGAGCAGGTCTTCGTGGTCTGGAACGGCAGCGTCTGGGAGCCGGTCGGCGTGCCGCAGGATCTCAAGGCGCGGGTTCTCGGCCTCGGCGGCGCCACCGCCGACAGCTACAACCGCCTGTCCGTCAACACGCCCGCGGTGCTGCTCAACAATGACGGCGCCGGGATCGAGGCGACGGTGAACAAGGCCGCGCCGGCACATGATGCGGCCTTCGCCTTCAAGACCGGCTTCTCGGCCCGGGCACTGTTCGGGCTGCTGGGCAGTGACGATTTCAGCGTGAAGGTCAGCCCGGATGGCAGCAGCTTCATCGAGGCGATCAAGATCGACCGCAGTAGTGGCCACGTGGAGTTGCCGCAGCCCACCATCCTGCCGGGCCTGAGCGCGGCGCCGTCACCGCCGCCAGCGGGGAAGGCGGCCGTTTATGCCCGCAGCCGCGCCGGGGCGCCGTGGATCGACGTCATGCGACCCTCGGGTCGGGATTTCCCGCTGCAGCCGCATTTCGGGGTAAACCGCATCGCCAACTGGTCGCCCTCGACCGGCATCACAATCAACACCGAGGGCCTGCCGATCACCTCAGTCGGCACCGTCTCGACGCCCGGCCTGGCCGCCACAAACCTCGCGACATCCATGCGCCGCTGGCGACTTACTTCTGCCGCCACCGTCGATGCCGCCGCTGACCAGCGATCGGCAGGTTGGGCCTGCTGGCGTGGCAATGGAGCGGGCTTGGGCGGCTGGACTTTCGCCACCCGGTTTTCACTGACGGCGTTGCAGGCAACCGGCATGGGGTTTTTCGGCCTCTACGGATCCACAGCGGCGGTTGCGACGACGCTGACGCTGGCCGCTGTTGTCAACTGCATCGGCATCGGCTTCCAGCGTGGTACCCATGCGAACTGGCAGGTTGTCCGCAACGATGGCACCGGTGCGCCGCCCTTGACCGACATGGGCGCATCCTTCGCCATTGCCACCGGCGGCGTGCTGACCGTCTTCATCGCTGCCCCGCCCAACGGATCCTCGGTCTGGGTTCGGGTGGTCGACGAGGTCTCAGGCGCGGTCTTCGAGCAGGAGATCACCGTCGATCTGCCCGCCAGCACCCAGTTCCTGTCGCCTCGCCTCTATCTCAACACCGGCGCCACCGCCGGCGCCGTCGCCTACGACTGCTCCGGCCTCTACGTCGAAACCGACTATTGAGAGCCTCCGACATGACCGACGAACCCACCCTTCTCGAGGGCGCTGCGCAGTCATTTCGCGACCACGGTCTGACCGCCGCCGTCACAGCGCTGATCGGCGGCAGCTTGGCCATCGCCGCCTCCGTCACGCGCAAAGCGTTCACCAATGAGGCGATGCTGGAGCGCCTCGACCGCGAACTCAGTCTCGAGCGCGAGCGGATCGACAAGCTGCGCGCCGAGGATCGCAAGGCCGACGCTGACAGGCTGGAACGGATCGAGACCGACATCCGCGCCATGCGCGACCTGATGTTCGGAGCCTTCCAGCGTGGCCGCACCGACTGACCGACTTCCCACACCGTCAAACCTGCCATCCACCCCCGCCGAGAAGCGGGGTTTTGCATTTCTGGAGAATGACATGCCGACCACGACTTATGCCCGTTTCCGCGACGTGCCCGAAACCGCCTGGCGCTGGCCCAGCTTCTCGCCCGCCGAGATCGCCTGCCGCGGCACCGGCGCGATCAGGATCAATTCCGAGGCGATGGACAGGCTGCAGTCCTTGCGCAATCGCCTCGGCAAGCCGCTGATCGTGCGCTCGGGTTATCGTAGTCCCAGCCACAACCGCGCAGTCGGCGGGGCCCCGGCCTCAAAGCACATGCAGGGCACGGCCTTCGACATCGCGATGGCAAACCACGATCCGGTGGCTTTCGAAGCAGCGGCGCGCGCCGTTGGCTTCCTCGGCTTCGGCACCTATCCCCGCTCGGGCTTCATGCACATCGACCTCGGCCCTGCCCGCAGCTGGGGCGAGCCGTTCCCGGCGCGCCCCGTGCCCTTCGCGCCAGAGGTGCCGCCCACCCGCGAAATTCTGGCCGACAGCCGCACTCTGAAAGGTGGCGGGGCGGCCGGGCTGGCCACCGCCGGTGCCGCCGGTGTTGAGGTCGCGCAAGAGGTCCTGGTCGAAACCCAATCCGCCATCGTCCCGCTGGTGCCTTACCTCGACACCCTGCGGTGGGTTTTCATCGCCGTGGCGCTGATCGGCATCGCCGTCACCATCCACGCGCGGCTCGATGACTGGAAACGGGGCCAGCGGTGATCGGCTGGCTCCTCACCCATGGCCGGGTGCTCAAGGCGCCGGGCCTCATCCTTACCGCCGCAGCGATCCTGCTGTTGTTGCTGAACCTCCGCCGTGCGGGCGAACGCGCTGGGCGCGTCGCCGAACGCCTCGACGCCAGAGAGAGAAACGATGCCGTCCACCGCCAAATGCTCGCTGCTGCCGTCCGGCGCCCTGCTGATCGCGATGCTTTGGCTGACCGGCTGCGGGATGGCCGGTTCTGAGAGGATCGCGCCCTGCCCGCCCGTCGTCGACTACACCGCCGCCGATCAGGCACGCGCGGCCGACGGGGTCGAGGCCCTTCCGGACGGGAGCGTGATCATCCGCATGTTCAGCGACTACGCCGTCCTGCGCGACCAGGCGCGGGTGTGCAGGTAGAAACCGGGCCCGGCAGCAGCACTGCGGGAAGCGCCAGACGCCTCGACCGCGGCGCAGCGCCCGGCCCGGTTCATGGATTCACGCTGTCAACGAGCGGCAGGGATTCGCTGCAGGGGGATGATGACACGGCGGGGCGGCGTCTGTCGCGTCTGGCGATAGGCACAATTGTGCACTTCGATTGAACGCCGCCACCGTCCATCTGGCGGGCGACCCTTGCGCCGCAGCGCGCTGCGGGAAGACCGGTTTCCCGATTTCGGCACCAGCACGGCAACTTGGGCCTAGAAGAGTTCCCCCGATTTTGCGAGGTGTCATCTGTACGATCATGAGGGAGAGGCTGCATGGTTATTCAAAGAATTCAGAGCGAAGACTGCTCGGTCGCCAGCCTCTTTCAGTCCTTCTACGCCGTCCCTGACTATCAGCGCGAGTATGTCTGGGATACGGACCAGGTCGAACAGCTTCTGAAAGACGTTCGCGAAGAGATGGGCGATGGTGCCGCTCAGGATGCACCGGAATACTTCATCGGTAGCATCGTTGTCTGCCCGGGCCGAGACGGCGTGCTCGACCTAATCGACGGCCAGCAGCGCATGACGACCCTCTACATCACACTTTGCGCGCTCCGCGACCGGCTGGCAGAACTTGGTGCGCCACCTTCGTCCGTGTTGAACGCCCAGATTGCCGATGCGGCGGTAGACGTTTCGGGCGAAGAACGTCGGCGATACCGGCTGGACCTGCAGTACGAAGACAGTGGCGACGCGCTGACACGCCTTGCCGATGGAAACGCCATCGACCAGGCTTGGACCCAGTCGATGCGAAATATGCAGAACGCCCATCATGTTGTTACCCGGTTCCTCATCTCGGAATTCGGCCAGGACGTCGCAGCGGTTCGCAAGTTCTACGGCTATCTCACCAACAAGGTGAAATTGATCCGCATCCAAACCGAGGACGTGGCGAAAGCGTTGAAGATATTCGAGACGATCAACGACCGCGGTGTCGGCCTGAACTCGATGGACCTGCTGAAGAACCTCCTGTTCATGAAGACGCCCAAGGGCGAGTTCGACCGGCTCAAGGACACTTGGAAAGAGTTGCAGGACACGATCTTCCGCATGGGCGAAAAACCCCTGCGCTTTCTGCGCTACTTCATCTTTAGCCGCTACGACGTCGAACTTCTGCGCGAAGACGAGATCTATGGCTGGTTCTCGAAGAACGACGGACTGGTCGGTTACGGTCGCGATCCCATCGGCTTCGCCAAGGAGCTCGTCGCGGCGGCTCGGGCCTACGAGTGCTTCCGTGAAGGCAAGAACGAGAAGGGTGATCGCAACCGGTTCCTCGACAACATTCGGCTACTCGGGGGCCAGGCAGCGCGGCAGCATCTGATCCTGCTGCTGGCGGGGCGCCATCTTGGTCCAGCACTGTTCGACCGGCTGGCGGCCGAGGTCGAGAACCTCTTCTTCTGTTACGTCATCACGCGTGAGCCGACGCGTGACTTCGAGCGCAACTTTGCGAAATGGGCGACGGAGCTTCGGGCCATCAAGAGCGAGGAAGAACTGGACGCCTTTATCGTGGCTCGGTTCGACAAGGCGAAAGCGGACCTTTCGAACCGATTCGATGACGCGGTGGGGCGTCTCGCGCTCCGCAGCCTGCAGCTCTACCGCTTCCAGTACGTCCTCGCCAAGCTGACCCAGCAGGTTGACTTGTTGGCCTATGGCGAAACCGAGGGCACGAGGTGGCTCACCAATTATGTCAGCGGCGGGTATGAGGTCGAACATATCTTCCCGCAGATCCCGAGTGCCGAAGCTGCCGCAGAGTTCGGACCGATCAGCGACCCGGAGGTTGTACAGAGATTGGGCAACCTCGTCCTCGTCGAGAAATCTATCAACACCTCTCTCGGCAATCGGCCCTACAGCAAGAAGCGGCCAGTGTATCAGCAGTCCAAGCTGCTGTTGACGCGGGCGTTGAGCGAACGGCCAAAGGTGGGCGCAAATACCCGCATCGACAAGGCTGCCGCTTCCATCGTGCCTTACGCCTCTTGGAACGAGGCATCCCTGCATGAACGGCAGCGTTCCCTTGTGACGCTTTCCAGAGCCGTCTGGGGCCTTTCGGAGCAGGCCGGCCCAACCGCCTGACTTGGATCCGTAGACTGGCACATGGCTGAATCTCGGCTCCTGCGGAGAATAGGCCCTCTTTACTCCGCATTTTCTGCGGCGTTCTTCCTTGCGCTTGCGGAGAATGCCCCGCATAATCGACGCGCATAGTGCGGAGATTGTAGTGTACATCTGGGAGCAGCCGGACTGGCCAAAGCTGACCTGGCAGGACGCGACCATCGCAGCCCCGCTGGCGGCGGTGCGCCATGACCAAGGCCGTCTGATCGGCCGCATGGAGGCGCTGGGCTTCAAGCTGCGCGAAGAGGCCGTGCTGCAGACCCTGACTCAGGATGTCGTCAAGACGAGCGAGATCGAGGGGGAGCAGCTGGATGCCTCGCAGGTCCGTTCCTCGCTTGCCCGGCGCCTCGGGATTGACATCGGCGCCCTGCCCCCGACAGACCGCAACGTCGAAGGGATCGTCGAGGTGATGCTGGACGCGACCCGGAACTATGAAGCCCTCCTGACCACCGAGCGCCTGTTTGCCTGGCACGCCGCCCTGTTCCCAACGGGGCGCAGCGGCATGACGCGCATCAGGGTCGGGAACTGGCGCGACGACAGCATGGGCCCGATGCAGGTGGTGTCAGGGCCGTATGGCCGGGAACGCGTGCATTTCGCGGCACCACCGGCCACTGAGGTCGCGGCCGAGATGGACACCTTTCTCGCCTGGTTCAACGCGCCCCTGACAACCGATCCAGTGATCAAGGCTGCGCTGGCGCATTTGTGGTTCGTGACCATCCACCCGTTCGAGGATGGGAATGGCCGCCTCGCCCGCGCCATCGCCGATCTGGCCCTCGCTCGGTCGGAGCGCAGCCCACAGCGGTTCTACAGCATGTCGGCGCAGATCAGGCTGGAACGGAACGCCTATTACGATCAGCTGGAACGGACCCAGAAGGGCGGCACGGACGTCACTCCATGGATCCTGTGGTTCCTCGATTGCCTCGGCCGCGCAATCCATGGAGCGGATGGCGTCTTGGCGGCCGTGATCGCCAAGGCGCAGTTCTGGGAACGGGCCGGGGCGCTGGCGCTGAACGAACGCCAGATCAAGGTACTCAACCGTCTGCTCGACGGCTTCGAGGGCAAGATGACATCGTCGAAGTGGGCCACGATTGCCAAGTGTTCGCAGGACACGGCGAACCGGGACATCGCTGCACTGATCGACCTCGGTCTGCTGCGGAAGGGGGAAGGTGGAGGCCGCAGCACGCATTACGAGATGGTGCTGTGAGGGCCCCTGGCCACGATCAAGGCTCCCCGCTGTCGGGGGCCTCGTCGAACGTTGATGTGGCGTTGATGTGGATTGCGGACATGCGAAAGCCCCGCTTTGAGGCGGGGCGTAAGCTGCTGACATATTGTATAAATTTGGTTGCGGGGACAGGATTTGAACCTGTG